>DATFGJ010000071.1:0-2837 GCA_035249585.1 Lacipirellulaceae bacterium | reverse complement strand
GTCGGCGTCCAATATGCGCCCGTCTCGTCATCGCGGATGTACAGGACCTCGCTGGGCGGATCGGATGTGGGGTCATTTGACCAGACCGTGAGCTTGTTTTCCCGACTGTTTCCGGCCCACGTGTAACCGCCGCCGGAGTCGGTGATCATGAATCCGAATTTCGGATTGGCAATTACGTTGGACCACGGCGCCGGCGACCAGTGACGGTCGGCCAATCGAATGACATAGTCGCCGCTTGATTCGAAGCCGCCCAATTTGTTGGCGAATTCGAGCGCGGGCGGCGGTTCATCGATCGGCGAAATCTCCTGAGCGAGTGGCTGGCGAAGCGGCCTGAGCTTCGGCGGCTCGACGGGCGGAACACGCGGCAGTTCCACCTGCTGCGCAAGCGATCCTTTGTCGCCCTCTAAGTTGACTGCGGCAACTTCCTGAAGCAGCACAAGGTCCTCAGGTGCAAGCTGCGCCGCGCGAAGCAAATACACGCCGCCCGGTTTATCGAGCGGCACGCGCGTCGTCGTGTGAATCAGCTCCAACAGCTGTTCTTGAAACCCGTCGAAGTACCCGGCCGGATGTTCGTTCACAATCACCAGGTCGGCCTTGAGCCCGTGTGTGTGCCAGAATTCGTGCGCCAGGAGCAGCTCGCGCACCAGAGCGCGGTGTTCAGGCCTGGTGACGCGCACGAGCACGATCGGAACATCGCCCGAGATTCCGTACCGCCAAAGCGCGCGCTGGCCGTGGCGGTTGGCCTTGAGCACCGACAGTGGCGCGCGCAGCGAGGCATCCGGGTAGAGCAGGGCGGAGGCCAGCCGCTGGAACATTTGCACGCTCGCCGGCGAGACATGCATATGGCGCATTTCGACCTGGCTGTGAGCCCAGGCCATCTCGAACGTGCGCTGCACCACGCGCGGATCGCGATACTGATCGGCCAGTTGGAGCGCCTCTTCTCGGCTTGTTGCATACGCGGTGACGAAAGCCAGGCTGGCCGATTCATCGGGGGCGACATGCAGTCGGCCGCGCAGACTGAAGATCGCGTCCAGCACGGGTCCGGTCGTGCCGCTGAGCGCGGCGCCCGGATCGAGGGCAGCGGGCGCGGCCGGCGTTCGTCCGCGCCCCAGAAATCGTGCCCGGTCGGTTTCATATTGCAAGTTCTCGAGGCTGGCCGGTTGAGCAGCAATAACGTGAACCGCCCATGGGACTTCGGCGCCGGCTTCGCGTGGTCGACGGCGTGCAACAAGGGCGGGACAAGCGCCGAGAAACTCGGTTTCGACGAACAATTTGTTAAACGCCGGGTGTGCGGCGTCGGCCGCCGCCGGGCACAAGACAATCTCTGAATAGCTGGTCAGCTCCACGGTTGCCGGCTTTCGACCGTGATTGTAGATCGTCAGCTGGCGGACCTCGGCGTTGCTTTCGCGCGAGATCGTGACTTCCAAATGCGTTTCCAAATTGCCATCGCGCCGCCGAAACTCGGCCTTGTCGATTGAATACGTGACCTCGTAGTTATCCGGCTCGATCTGCGTGGGATGATAATGGGCGGACCAGACTTTTTGCGTTGCCGTGTCGCGCACGTAGACGAACTGCCCCCAATCATCGCGAGTTATGTCGGCGCGCCAGCGCGTGATCGCAAGATCATGACAACGACTGTAGCCGCCTCCCGCGTTGGTGACCATGACGCTGTACTGGCCATTGGAGAGAAGATGCGCTCGGGGAACGACGGTGTGCGGCGTGGAAATCTGACGGCTCACCGGGCCAAGGATCACTGGCAGCGTCGGAACGGTGACGGCCGCATCATCCTGCGGGTTAAAGTGCAGCACGGCGACCGGAATTCGCTCCTGCAGCAGCAAATCGGTGGAGCGCACCAGGGGCTGTCGCTGGAAGCGGCGCTGCATTGAGCGATCGCGCAGGAAGTTCGCCAGCGCGGCCATGATCATTCCCTGGTGATGTGCCATGTAACAAAATACGACGACGCGGCGTTCGCCATCCGGCACGCGCTCGGGCGTGTAATCGACTGCGTCGTAAAAACCCCACGGTCCTTCAGCGCCTTGGGAGGCGAGGTAGTGAAAATTCCTCACAGCGGCCGCGGGTCGAATCGGCAGTGCCAAAGCGGTTGAATAGGGCGAAATCACGAGATCTTTCCCCAAGGCGCGCTTCAGGCCCAGTCCAGGCACGCCAAACGACTGATAATGGTAGTCGCCGTTTGCGGCCTGGGCTGCGAACGCCGATTCCGAGATGCCCCAGGGGACCCCGCGCTTGCGCGCGTAAGCAATGTGCCGATCGACGGCCGCATCGCAGCTTCGCTCCAGGAGAGAGCCAGGTACATTCGGTGAGTATAAGTGGGGCATCAAGTATTCGAACATCGTGCCGCCCCAAGAGAGCAGCCCGACGCGGCCCGGCAATGCCTCGGTGAGCGCGCGGCCAAGCTGGAACCAATGGCGATGTTCGGCGTCGCCCTTGGCGATAGCCACCAGGCTGGCGATCCGCGCCTCGGACGCGAGCATATCGTAGTGGGCGCGGTCGAGGCGGCCGTCTTCGAGATTAAGGCCGACGGAGAACAATCGCCGCTGCGGGTTATACAGCAGCGTGAAATCCATCTCCTTGGCGAGCGCCTCGTATCGCCGACCGAGGCGCAGGAAGCGCTCATGAAGACCGATAGCATAATCGGACGCTTTGTCCACTGCGTCGCGGAGCGCCTCGAGCCAGGTTCTCGCCTCATCAAGCTCGGGTGCAGGAAGTTTTCCGTCCCCAAGTGATGAGCGCAGCGCATCAATTTGCGCTGCAATTCGACTGGCGAGCGTCGCGACATCGCTCAAGTTGGAAGTCGCCTGCACTTCAGCAAGTAGGAG
>DATFGJ010000070.1:0-3975 GCA_035249585.1 Lacipirellulaceae bacterium | reverse complement strand
TTACCTCAAAGTGGTCTTACGCGACCGTGACCAATCGCCGCAAGACGATCTTTTGTCAAAACTGGCACAAGCGGACGTCGACGGCGAGCGGCTAACCCACGCGGAGATCCTGGGATTCTTTCAACTCCTGCTATTAGCGGGTAGCGAGACAACCATCAACCTCATCAACAACGCGGTGCTCTGTTTGTTGGAACACCCCGAGCAGCTCGCGCGTCTGCGGAAGAACCGCGAATTACTTCCAACCGCGATTGAAGAAGTACTTCGCTACCGCTCGCCGCTGCAAGCTGTCTTCCGGCAGACGAGGTGCGCGGTTGAACTACACGGCCGGTCAATTCCCGCCGGCCAGCTCGTGCTGCCGATCATCGGTTCGGCGAATCGCGACCCAAAACACTTCGCGAATGCCGATTACTTCGACATCGCGCGCGACCCGAACCCGCACATTGCGTTTGGCCATGGCATTCACTTCTGCCTTGGGGCAGCGCTGTCGCGACTCGAGGCGCGGATTGCGCTTGAGGATATCCTCGCGCGGATGGAAAACATCGAATTCGCCGGCGATGGGCCGTGGGAACCCCGGCCCGCATTCCATGTTCACGGCCCGACGCGGCTGCCGATAACATTCCGGCGCCGATCTAGTACGTCAACCAAATTCGGAGAGGTCCGCGTCTAAGAGCCACAGGCAAATGTTCTGCCATGGCTGCGCTACGCGTGGCGAACGGCCGCGCGAAAGTCTCCCATACGGAGCCGCTTCTCCCCCGAACGCGGCAGGAACCGCTCCTTATCATCCTCGACTCCCTGCCTTGCTGGCGGCATCGAAAGTGCATCCTACTTATGGGTGCAGCGAAAACGCCCCCTTCCCGGGCGCTAAGTGACTGCGCCTGTCGTCAATTCGACGGCAAATTCCAGAACAGCGAGACGTGACATGTCCCGACAACTAACCCTCACATTTGCCATCATTCTGGCAATCGGCACAGCTTGGGCATTCAGCTGGCAGCCATCGACGGCCCAAGACCAGGCGGTCGTCGCGGAGCCGGCGAACGAAAGCGTCGAAGTACTCGCCCGCGGCCCCGTCCATGAAGCTTTCGCCGAACCGGTGAACTTGCAGAGTTTCGATCCTCTTGTGATCGAAGTGGCCCCGCCGGAGCCAATCGAGGAATTGCCACCGGACCAGAAGCCCGAAGGCGAGAACGTAGAATGGATCCCAGGCTATTGGGCCTGGGACGATGACCGCCAGAACTTCCTATGGGTGAGCGGCGTGTGGCGCGATATTCCGCCCGGCCAGCGATGGGTGCCCGGCTACTGGAGTGTCGTTGAAGGCGGCTGGTGTTGGACCGCCGGTTTCTGGATTTCGGACGCGGCCGCAGTGATCGAGTATCTACCCGACCCGCCGGAAACGCTCGAAGTCGGACCGCAGATCGCGGCCCCGTCGGAGGATCATGTCTGGGTGCCTGGCATCTGGCGGTATCAGGACGCGCGCTACGTTTGGCGGCCCGGTTATTGGACGGTCGTTCAACCCGGTTGGGTTTGGGTGCCGGCCCGATACATCTGGTGTCCGAGCGGCTATGCATTCGTCGACGGTTACTGGGACTACCCGATCGAAGAACGCGGCGTTCTGTTTGCCCCGGTTTACTACCACGAGCCCGTTTACCGGCACGCGAATTACTATTATACGCCGACGGTCGTAATCAGCACCGAAATTCTCACGGTGCATCTGTTCGCTCGCCCGCGCTACTGCCACTACTACTTCGGCGACTACTATGCGCCGCGTTACCGCGAAATTGGCATCGAGCCTTGGCTGATGTTCCCGCGCGTGCGCGGGTGCTACGACCCATTGTTTCATTACTACGGCTGGCACCATCGCCGGCACGGGCACGGTGACTGGCATCGACATCTGCACGATCGATACGAGTTCTTCGCGCAGCACGAAGATTACCGGCCGGCCCATACGTACGCCGGCTTACGCCGCCAACGCTTCGACCGCGTCCGCACCGGCGACATCAATATCGACAATAGCATTCAAAACATCGTCATTAACCAGAACAATCTGGCAGTTAACCTGAATCAATACGTGCAGAACGTCAATCAGGACGTGCGCATCGACGGTGTTGGTGGCGAGAGTCGCCGACGGAAGCGGTTCGCTCGCGTGAATAATGAGGAGCGGCGCCAGTTCGCGGAACGCGCACGCGACATTCGGGGCTTCCAGGCGCGGCGAAGCGAGGTTGAAAGCCAAACGACGCTTGGTGATCGTGGCGACCGAACCGACCGGGGCGATCGAGGCCAGGTCGCGCGAGGCGACCGCCGCCAGGTCGCCCGAGGTGATCGTGGAGCGCGGCGGTCGCTGTCGCTTGCAGATCTACAAGATCGCCGAGGCAATCGAGACGACGGCCAACGTCTTGACCGGCGTGCTGGCCGCGGGCGCGATCGCGCTAGTGTAGCGGCCGACGTGCCGCCTACGCCGGAGCAAACCGCCGGCGGAGCCGCTGGCCCAGCGAACGCGGCCCGAGATGCGACCGCAGGCGCCGGCCGCAATGATCGGCGAAGTCGCGCCCTCGAACGGCCCGGCCGGCAGGATGTTACGCACCAGCGGGATATCACGCTGGATGCCACGCGGGATACAATCATCCGCCGTGATCGAGCACGCGCGGAAGGCACCACGCAAGATGCCATAGGTCAGAGCGGTCCGGCGCGCGATCGGCAGCGCGAGCGGGACGCCGTCGGGCGCCGCGGCCGCGATCGAGACAACCGGGTTGAGCTTGGCCGCGTGGGTCCGCAAATCCCCGGCGCGCTCAATCAAGATTCGGATCGGGCCATTACAACGCGGACGCCGCGGGGCGCAACCACTCCGGGCAGGACGCCCATTACTGATCCGGCAGGCGCCGGCTCAACAACGAACCAGCAGCTCGACGCTGCGCGACGCGGCCGCGGTTCGCGCGGCGACGGAACACGCCGACTCGGTGACCTCGACGCGACGGACCCAAGCAATAATGCGGGTGGCCTTCCAGCGGCGAGGCAGCGCGGCCGAACCAGCTTGCCGGGCAGCCGAAATCCTTCCGGCGTCATACGGCCTGAAGCAACGGTCCGTACGCTCCCGGATGGACTCAGCGGCAATGACGCCGCGCGAAACCGCCAACTTCGCGGCCGCGGTGATGAAAACCGCTCGCAAAACGATCCGTTCCGCCAACGCGGCCTCGATAGCGATGCGTTCCGTTCGCGGGGGCAATTCGGTGGTGACGATACGGGGCGCAACCGGCAAGCCCAACGACAGGACGCTTTCCGTGGCCAACTCGAGCAACAGCGTGGAACTGACGAAAGCAATCGCAGCAATCTCGAGCAGCTGTTAAACCAGCAGCGCGAAGCCGCTCGTCAGCGTGATACAGGCTCGGATACGCGGGGCCGGAGTCGACAGCAGTTCGACCGCGGACGCTCGGGCTTCGACTTTTCGCAAGGACGTGGAAACGAACAATCCCGCTTCGGCGACGCCGGTCAACGTGATTCACAAGCTCGTCGCGGTTCGTTCGGACCCTTCCCGGGCCAGCAAGGCGAACGCCAATCGATGGACCGGGGCCAGCCCGGCGGCCCGATTCCTGGCTTCGACCCCAGGTCAGGAATGCAGCGCACCTTCGAAGGTCAACCGAACAATGACATGCGGCGACAGTTCAGCCCTGGCGCCCGGCAAGCCTTCGGCGGCCGTGGTGGCGGCGACGATGGAGCGGAAGCATTCCAGCGAATGAACCGCGGCGGCCGCGATCCGGATGCGTCGCAGCAATTCAATCGTGGTGGCGGTGGACGACGATCCTTTTCGCGACAAGAAGAGCAATCGCCACAAGCAACGAACCGCGCTGAACGCAGAGGGCGTTCAGGCGACGGCGATCAGCGCGGCGGACGTGGCGACCGTCGAGGTCGCGACCGCGATGATGATGATGATTGATCCAAGTGGGTGATGTATGAATGGCCGCTCAGCAAGTCGGCGGAGATCCT
>DATFGJ010000069.1:0-14457 GCA_035249585.1 Lacipirellulaceae bacterium | reverse complement strand
GATTGATTGAGTTCGCATGCGTGGTGGCGAACTAATCAAGACCGGCAACCTCGCGAAACAGCGTCCAATTGATTTTCAGCTTGCGCATCCGCGCCCGCAGTGTGTGCGGATTGATCCCGAGCAGCCGTGCTGCTCCGCGCGGGCCCTCCACACGGCCCTGCGTGACATGCAGCGCCGCTTCAATGTGGGCCCGCATTGCGTCGTTCAGCGTCGCGATTCGGCCGGCATGCGCGGGCAAGATTCCAGCGCTCCCGGCGGCGAGATTTCTCGAAGCATCGAGCGGACCGCGCGGCGCCGCCACGCCTAACGCGGCGGCCAGTTCCAGTGTGTCACCATTCCCTAAGATGGCCGCCCGGTCGATGACTGCCCCTAGTTCGCGAATGTTGCCCGGCCATGCGTAACTCTGCAACAGGCCGATATCGGCGTCTGTCGGCACCACGGGCGCAAGGCCGAAGCGGATCGCCGCCCGCTCCGCGAAATGGCGAGCTAGCGCGGGAATATCTTCGACGCGATCCCGCAGCGGTGGCAGCAAGATCGGAAACACGGCGATCCGGTACCACAGGTCCTCGCGAAACGCGCTCTCGCGAACCATGGTGGCAAGGTCGCGATGCGTTGCAGCTACCACGCGGACGTCCACCCGAATTGGCGCGGCGCTGCCCACGCGCTCGACGAAGCCGTCTTGCAGCACTCGCAGGAATCGCACCTGCGCTTCGAGCGGAAGCTCGCCGATCTCGTCAAGAAACAACGTGCCCATGTCGGCCCGCTCGAACCAGCCCTGCCGCTTTTCGTTTGCTCCGGTGAACGCGCCTTTTTCATGGCCGAATAGCTGTGAATCGATGAGCTCGCGCGGGATGGCGCCGCAGTTCACGCGCAAAAACGGCCCGCTGTGCCGATCGCTGCGATTGTGTATCGCGCGGGCTACCAGCTCCTTGCCTGTTCCCGTTTCGCCGAGAATCAGCACCGGCACCTCGGAGCGGCTCACCAGATCGACTCGTTGCATTACCTGCGCCAGCCCGCTTGCTTCGCCGACAATGGTATCGCCGGCTTCGCGGCGCCCTAATCGGCGAAGCAGTGATTGCCTTTCCGCTTCGGCCGCTTCGCGCAGAGCGGCCAATTCGTGCAAGCGCGTGTCGTTATCAAGCGCTACCGCCATTGGTTCTTGCAGGGCGCGGAGGAGTTCGAGATTCTGCCGCGAGAAGTGCTTGCCGGCGCGAGCGGTCGCGCAAAGAATCCCGCGCGAGCCGTGCTCTCCGTCGAGCGGTGCAAACACACAATCGTGTAGGCCCGAGTCGCCTAACAGGCCCGCAAGAAACGGCTCAGCCGTGGTTGCACCAGTGCTTGCATGCCACGCCTCGCCGCGGCGCACCCAGCGCTCGAGGCGTCGCCAATCGGCCTCGGCGAACGGGCGATCGCTCGCTAGGAGGCCGCGCGGTTGGGCCGGCCATTGCGCCGCGATCGGCGCTCGGCGATGATCGGGGTCCAGCCGGCGGACTGCCAATGCGGCAAGCGGAAGATGCTCCCGTGTTAACCCAGCCAGCGAGCTCGTCGACTCAGAGATCTCCAAGTGGCGAGAGACGTTTTGCCACGCAGACAGCAATAGTTCCCGCGTCACAGGCATTCGGCTGCTCCACAGCTAGGTTATTTGCTCTATAGCCGTTACATAACACGGATACTTCCAGTATATATAACAGACATGGCGCTCGCAATTGCATCGTTGCTGGCGCTAACGCTACGAAATGCTCGGAAATTGTGCGTGTTCCGCGAAAATTGTGCTTTGGCATCACTGTTGCTTTAGCCGTGGATCGATCCGCAGTTTCGATCCACGACCGCATTCCGAAGAACGGGCCGCTCAATGACTGAAGTTCACAGAGAACGGGAAGATCCACGCCACATCATTTGTGGTTCAAGCCTTGCAGACAAGCAACGCTATTTGCCCGCCGCACTAGTTGTCGCCGCGTTAATATTTGCCTTAATCGGATGCGGTGGATCGTCGAAGGGCGCTTTATCGCGAGGCGCCTCCGCGAGCGGCGGCAAGCCCGCGGTGACGCTGCTGAACGTCTCCTACGACCCCACGCGCGAGCTGTATGCAGAATTCAATGCCGCCTTCGCACGTCACTGGAAAGAAGAGCACGGCCAGGAAGTGACGATTGAGCAGTCGCATGGCGGTGCCGGCGCGCAAGCCCGGGCCGTGATCGATGGTCTCAAAGCGGATGTGGTCACGCTCGCGCTGCCGTACGACATCGATCAAATCTCCGAACTGGCGGGCCTCATGCCGGCTGATTGGCAAAAGCAGCTGCCTAACAACAGCTGCCCGTATCTTTCCACCATCGTGTTCCTGGTGCGCAAAGGCAATCCGAAAGGTATCAAGGACTGGAACGACCTGGTGAAGCCTGGCGTGGAGGTGATCACGCCAAATCCGATAACGTCCGGCGGCGCCCGCTACAACTACCTGGCCGCCTGGGGCTACGCCTTGCATCATAACAACAACGACGAAGCCAAGGCGCGCGATTTTGTGGCGGCGATGTACAAGAATGTGCCCGTGCTCGATTCGGGCGCACGCGGCTCGACCACCACGTTCGTCCAACGCCAAATCGGCGACGTGCTGCTCGCATGGGAAAATGAGGCCCTGCTGGCAATTAAGGAACTCGGGCCGGAGCAAGTTGAGATGGTGGTGCCCTCGCTGAGCATTCTTGCCGAGCCGCCCGTCACAGTGCTCGATAAGAACGCCGAAGCTCATGGTACGAAGAAGGTTGCGCAAGCTTATCTCGAGTATTTGTACTCCGATGTCGGCCAGAAGCTTGCCGCGAAATATTACTATCGCCCCAGCAAGCCGCAGTTCGTGGATGCCGCTGTGATGAAGCAATTCCCAGAAATCGAGCTTTTCAGTGTGAACCAAGTGTTCGGCAGCTGGAAGGAAGCCCAGGCCAAGCACTTCAACGACGGCGGCATCTTCGACGCCATCTACGCGCCGCAATAAACAAGTGGTTAGACTCCCTCCCCCTTGCGGGGAAGGTTGGGGAGGGGGGAATTCGGCGTTCATCCTCGTGGATCAACTGGAACAGGATTTATCGCAAAGCGGTGGGCCAAACCCATGATGGGAGCAGGAAAAAAACGAAGCATTCTGCCCGGTTTCGGGCTGACGATGGGCTACACGGTCCTGTACCTGAGTCTCATCGTGCTGATTCCGCTGGCGGCGCTCGTGATCAAGAGCGCGAGCCTCGGTTGGGACGGGTTTTGGGCCGCCGCTTGGAACCCGCGCGTCGTCGCGTCGTATAAGCTCACGTTCGCCACGTCGCTCGTCGCCGCGACGATCAACGCGTTTTTTGGACTGCTCGTCGCCTGGACGCTCGTGCGTTATCCGCTCCCCGGCAAGAAATTTATCGACGCGCTTGTTGACTTGCCGTTCGCGCTGCCGACGGCGGTGTCCGGCATCGCGCTGACGGCCGTGTATGCACAGAACGGCTGGATTGGTCAACTTTTGGCGCCGCTGGGGATCAAGACGGCCTTTTCACCGCTCGGTATCACGATTGCGATGGTGTTTATCGGCCTGCCGTTCGTGGTTCGCACACTGCAGCCGGCGATCGAAGAGATCGATCGCGAAACGGAGGAAGCCGCCGCCAGCCTGGGCGCGAGCCGGCTGCAAACGTTCGTTCGCGTAATCATGCCGGCCATCCTGCCTGCGCTGTTGACGGGCTTCGCGTTGTCGTTCGCCCGCGCGCTCGGCGAATACGGATCGGTCGTGTTTATCTCCGGCAACATGCCGATGCGAACCGAAATCGCATCGCTGCTCATCATCACCAAGCTCGAACAATACGACTACGCCGGCGCCACGGCCATCGCCACGATGATGCTCGTCGCGTCGTTTGTCGTGCTGCTCTTGATCAACTTGCTGCAATGGTGGAGCGGCCGGAACTTTCGAGGTGCCGTATGAGTATCGCCGGCAATCCAATGCTGAACGGCATCACGCCGAAAACGTCGCTGGTCGAGACGGACCTCGCCGGCCGGCTGCGCCTGGCGACCGACGAGCCGGCGCTGGTGAAATTCGCGCTCACGTTCACGTCGCTGATGTTTCTGACCGCAGTGCTCTTCGTGCCGCTGGCAGCGATCTTTGCCGAAGCGCTGCGAAAGGGAGTTGCCCTTTACTTCGCTAGCTTCACCGATGCCCACGCGCTCGCCGCCATCCGCCTCACGCTGCTGACGGCCGCCGTCTGCGTGCCGCTGAATCTGGTGTTTGGCCTCGCTGCCGCCTGGGCGATCACCAAGTTTCAATTTCCGGGTAAGAGCTTTCTCATCACGCTGATCGACCTGCCCTTCGCCGTATCGCCCGTGATCTCGGGTCTGATCTTTGTGCTGCTGTTCGGCATGCGCGGCTGGCTCGGACCGTGGCTAGACAGCCATAACATTCAAATAATCTTCGCCGCGCCGGGCATCATCCTGGCGACGCTGTTTGTTACGTTTCCCTTCGTCGCCCGCGAGCTGATTCCGCTGATGCAAGAGCAGGGCAGCGACGAGGAGCTTGCCGCCGTGAGCCTGGGCGCCAGCGGCTGGCAAACTTTCTGGCGGGTCACGCTGCCGAACGTGAAGTGGGCCTTACTTTACGGCGTGATCCTGTGCAACGCCCGCGCGATGGGCGAGTTCGGCGCCGTAAACATCGTCTCTGGGCGCGTCCGCGGGAAGACGAACACGATGCCGCTGCACGTGGAAATTCTTTACAACGAATACAACTTTGTCGCCGCATTCGCCGTCGCATCGCTGCTGGCGCTGCTCGCGATCGTGACACTGGCGGCCAAATCGGTCGTCGAATGGCGAGTGCGCCGCGAATATGAAGCGGCCCTTGAGTCCACAGTAGGTCCGCCGAGCCGAGGCGGACCGTGAAGCGGAATGAATGCGGTAAAAAAGGTGCCGCTCGGCTCGCGGCACCTACTTGGCGGAGTTCGTCCGATGAGCATTGAACTTTCCCACATCAGCAAGTCGTTCGGCAATTATGAAGCGCTGCGCGACGTGAGCCTGTCGATCCGGGACGGAGAGCTGGTTGCACTTTTAGGCCCCAGCGGCTCCGGAAAGACGTCGCTGCTGCGAATCATCGCAGGCCTCGACACGCCGAATGCCGACAGCCGATCGCGCATTCGCTTCTACGAAGAAGACGTGGCCCATTGGCCGGCCGCCCAGCGCAGCGTCGGCTTTGTGTTCCAGCATTACGCGCTGTTTCGCCACATGAGCGTGTTCGAGAACGTGGCGTTTGGTCTGCGCGTGCGGCCGCGGGGCATGCGGCCGACGAAAGCGGAAATCGATCGCCGCGTGCACGAGCTGCTCGGCCTGGTGCAGCTTGACGGACTTGGCAAACGATTCCCGTCGCAGCTATCCGGCGGCCAGCGTCAACGGGCCGCACTGGCGCGGGCCCTGGCCGTTGAGCCCCGCGTGTTGCTGCTGGACGAGCCGTTCGGTGCGCTGGACGCGAAAGTCCGCCAGGGCCTGCGCGCCTGGCTCCGCCGGCTGCACGACGAGATTCATGTGACGAGCATCCTCGTGACGCACGATCAAGAAGAAGCGCTCGAGGTCGCTGACCGCGTGGTGGTGATGAACCACGGGCGCATCGAGCAAATCGGAACGCCGGAAGATGTGTTCCACAAGCCGGCAACGCAGTTCGTTATGGAATTCTTGGGCCAGGTGAACGTGTTTCGCGGCCGCGTGCACGGCGGCATGGCGATGCTCGGCGAAGTGCCACTCGAGGGCCACTTTTTCCCTGGCCAGGACGACAAATCGGCCCTCGTTTATATGCGGCCACACGAGTTGGATATCAAGCTTTACCGCAACGGCGCGCCGAGCTTCCCGGCCCGGGTCACACGAATCAACCCGGCTGGCTCGATCGCAAAAATCACCACGCGTAGCGAAGAAGGCCAAGAAATCCTGGTGGATCTAAGTTTGGACGAGTACCAGCGGCTAAGTCTCACCGAAGGCAGTCACGTGTTTATTTACCCGAAGAATGCGCGCGTGTTTATTCCTGAATACCAGATTTGATGGAGCGATCAGGGGACCGGTTTTCCAGATGACAACGAAAACAGTCCCCGGCTCCGCCGGGGGTTTTCAGGGCAATCGAGCCAGCGTGTTTGTTAACCCCCGGCAGAGCCGGGGCTGCCTACCTGTGAAGGAGCAAGCGTGACGGAGCCAATCACACATCAGCCGCATGTCACTATCAACGAGCGCCCCGGGGTCGTCGATGATGCGTTGACTCAAATACGCGACTTGCTTCGCGGGCTGCGATTCGGATCCGTGAACATCATCGTGCAGGACGGTGTCGTCATACAGATCGACCGCACGGAAAAATGCCGCTTGCGCGTGGACCGAAACAAAGCGTAGCTCAGACTCCTGATTAATGGCACATGGATTGCTCTCCTGTCGTGCAGCTAGACCGGGCGAGTCGCGTGCTAGGCGGCACGTATTCGCCTGCGGGAAGCACAGGAGAAGCACCATGCGAAGCGCAGCACGATATGAAATGGAGTATTTAAGCGCCTCGCGAGGCCGGAACGAAGACGATGCGAATCTGGCGCAGGAGTTGAGTCGCCGTCTCGATGCCCTCAGGCGCTACGACCAGCTGTTCGGCGATGCCGACTGGCGGCCGCACACGCGGGGCTCGGCCAGCAAGCCGCGGCCAAAGGAATCGGCCCATTGAATGCTAGCATCCATTCCGAGAGGAGGGAGGCCATGAATTGGGACACCGTGAAAGGCCAGTGGAAACAATTCCGCGGTCAAGTCAAAGAACAATGGGGCAAGCTTACCGACGACGACCTGGACCGCATCGAAGGCAAACGCGATCAGCTGCTTGGCGCCGTCCAGAAACGATACGGCATAGCGCGCGACGAAGCGGAGCGGCAGCTCCGCGAGTTCGAAACCGCGCAAGCAGCCGATATCAAATAACCGGACCTGGATAAACAGAACTGGATAGCCGGACTGTATTGATCCGGCATTTTAGGTTTCGCACGGTCATTCCCGGCTAAGCGGCGCCGCGACTCGCTGCGCCGAGGTGGCCGGGCTATCTGCTATCTGCTTCTGCGCTGGCCGCTTATTTCTACTCGCGTCTACTCGCGGTCGGTCATACTCCGATTTGCATCTCGCTCAACGGGCTGCTCGACCCCATCCGACGGTTGCAATTCTTCGCCGGCCCTGTCGATGATCTTCGCCCCGGAGCGCACGATCTCCTGCGTATCCTCACGAATTTCGTTCGTTTCGACGTTCACACTTGTCCGCCCCGGGCCGCTGCTGAACGTCAGCCAGCCAGCGAATGCCAACAAAGCAATCACAATGATGAGAACAAGAAGAGCTTTCATACGAGGTCTCTCCAAAACGAGATTAAACTTGTCACCGCCACGAAAAATGCAATCCCCGTACCTGTCGCGATAAAATGACGTGAGCGACGAACTGCCGCGCTGGTTACGAAGTGTCATGCGCCTGCGACAGTCTGCCGCGAATTAACCTGGAAAACCCGGGATTCGCCGCCGAAGCTGCGCTCGCGACGCCGCCGTGGCTTTTCGGCATGCCGATTGCGACTAGGGTGTCGTGGTTCATCAGGATAACTTGCTCGCGAACTGGCCCATGGTCGGCTCGGCTAGCGAGCCAACGGTAACCGAGTAACGGAAGGGAAGGTGCATCATGTTGAGTTGGGCACTTACATTTTTGGTGATCGCGTTGATCGCCCTGGCGCTAGGCGCGACAGGCATAGCCGGACTCTCAATGGACATAGCTTGGATTTTGTTCGTTGTGTTCCTTGTGCTATTCCTGATCAGCCTGGTTGCCCCGCGATTTCGCGGGCCAGTCGCTTAGCCGCGACTCGGCTTATCGCGATCACTAACAGAAAGCCCGGCAGCGGGAACCTCCCGCTACCGGGCTTTTTTCGTTGAGCGATAGAGCGCGAACCCCGGTCAATGCCCGTGAACCGCGAAGCGCCAAAGATTCTTGGTGGCAGGCGGTTCTCTGGGCGCATGCTGGCTTGCGAGCCATAACAACTTGTGATGCGCTGCGGAATCGGCGTCGGAGACGCCTCCCACAGAACCTTTTGATGCGAGCCTGTTACATTGCGTGCGCGCTGAACGGGCTGGAGGACGCATGATGCGTCGGCATGATGAAGTGAGGCGACGGGTTGCTGTTCTGCACCGACGTCGGCATGCCCCACGCCTTGAGCTTTCGCTGTAGTGTGCGCACGGAGATGCCGAGCGTCTTGGCGGCATGCGTGCGATTTCCATGATGCTGCGCCAGCGCCTGCTCGACCGCCGCCCGCTCAAGATCTTCGAGCGAAGTGCCCGGCGGTATGTCGATATTGGAGCGATGCGGCGTTGGTTCCTCGGGCTGCCGAGGGCCGTTTTTCCCGTTGGTCTCGCTGCGTTCCAAAAGGTCGGTCACCAGCGTGCGGAGCTTTGCTGAATCCACCGGCTTGAGGATGCAATCCGCCGCGCCCAGTTTCATCGCTTCTACCACGGAATTAACGTCATTGCCATCGGTTACGAGCACAAACGGCGTGTTCGGATGACGTTGTTTCCACTTTCGCAATAAATCCAGACCGTCCAGCTCCCGCGACTGCAGTTCACTGATCACCAGGTCGACCGCATCGTCGGCGTAAGCGATGGCGTCGGTCGGATTATCGGCCCCCACGACGTGGAAGCGATCCGGATCGAGGGTTCGCATGATCGATTCACGTTCGTCCGGGTTGTTTTCCACCACGAGTATGACGGATGCAGTAGCCATGATCTTGTTCCATTGCGTTAGTTCGAGGATCGCTCAAAAATGTCCGTCGAGCGCCAAGATGCCCGCCTAGCGCCGCAAATAGCGTACCGGCAAGGTGGCCGGTTCCCACCTCAGAAAAGCATTGCGGCGACACGGGTTACGGCCGGAAAACAGAGTGTCCATTGGTTTCCAGCCGGACAATCTGACACGACCGCGACCAGCGTTCCGTCGCGACGATCCGTCGCACTGAGCGCGACGGGTGGACCCTGTGAAAGACACGCGGCAGCAGCCAGCCGGGGAAACACGGTTTAGACGCCAATTGAAGCGCGGTGCGAGAACTCGAGCGGTTACCGCGCGCCACTTTCACGAGCCGGCCGAAGCCAAACATTTCAATATCGCCTGCGCGCGGCAAGGATCATCATGCCGACGGCCATGAGCATGAGCGAACCTGGTTCGGGAATCGCCGCAAACGTCGGTGGACGCAAGATCGCGTCCGGCGTTCCGTCGGCTCCAAGCTGCGTGTTTTCGCGGTACGCCACGCTGAACGCGCCACTATGCTGGCTCGTCGTGAAGTTGAACAGCTGGTTATCGAACCGTGCCACTCCATTTCCTAGTGCGTCGATGTCGATGCCGAGCCGATACCAGCCCGACGGAGTCGCGCTCAGGTCGACGGTGGCGAGAATGGTCCAATCAAACATCACCGTACCGCCTTGTCCTGAGTCTCCGCCATCGTTGGCGTCGACCAGGTACAGTTTCTCGGATACCACTCCCGGATTAGCAGTCGTTTCGCCAACTTTCTCGTACACCCAGGCAACACCGGTTGTGCCGTTGGCCGAATCAGGAACGCCAACTTGCCCGCTGATGTCGGTGAGATTGCTCAACGCCTCGGTGCCGCCGATGCCGTAGACGGAGATCTCGGAGCCCCGGAATTGAACTGGCGGAACTGCGCTGTTGACCATCTGGGGCAGATCGCGCGTGTCGAAATAGGCATAGATGTCGAACGACGAATCGGCCGTGTTAAACGTTTCTGCGGCGCTCACGGCGTTGCCGCCGCCGGATGGATCCCAGGCGATGATCGCGCGGTTTGGCGAGCTTGGAGCCGGCGGAATCACGTTGGGATTGTTTGTGTCCGCGACCGCGGGATCGATAGCCCGTGGCGGTACGAACGAGTAGGCAAAGCCGGGCAGGTCCGCGCCGACCGCCGTCGAGGAAACATCTGGCACGGTATAGGACGTAATATTCACCGGGTTATTACTCGCACCCGGCGTATTGGGGCGGAATCCGAAATCGCGGCCGTTGTTGTTCGTATCCCGGCCGTCGACGAAGCGCGCCAAGCCTGCAGTAGATACGAGCGGCGTGCCTGTAAGGTCACTCGACTGGTTATTGCCCCAGACGCCTCCTTCCGCGGGCGAAGCTGGCAGCGGGCCCTTGTTCAACTCATAGATGACCGTGTCTTGCACCGCGCCCGAAGCGTCGAGCAATTCCATTGCTTCGTTATCGTTTTCCAGCGTTCCGGTGACGACGAGATCGACGTTGGCCACGCCGGTCATGCCAATCACGTAGTAGTCGCCGCCCGCGAGCGAGGTGTTCGCAGGGATTGTGAAGTCGGCGTTGTTGTCGCCCGGAGGCGCTACCGTATCCGAGTTGCGCACAACCCATCCGGAGATGTCCACGGCCGAAGCGCCGTTGTTGTAGAGCTCCAGGTACTCGCGATCATCGGTGCCGCCATCATCGTAGACGAACTCATTGATGATGACCGCGGCGTGGGCTGCGTTCCAAGAAGAGAGGATTGCGCAGAATGCTGCGCAGCAGATAAGTAGGCGCATTAGCGTGCTCCTTAGCGAACGGGTAAAAACCCTGGTGTCGAAGTCGGTCGGAACGGCCGGTCATAAGATGCGGCCGTGTTGGCATTACCGCCCTAGCCAACCTCCTGCCCTTTATGATCTTAAGAGAATTGCCCCGATGTCAAGCAATTGCGAGCTTTTTCCACTTAATTCCGTTCTCAATTGCGCTTGCGCGAGAGAATTCTGCGCTCTGGAGGTTTGTTTCCGCGACATCCTAGCGTGGGCGGTAGGCCCGGAACCCTGGCGGGCCTGCGCCTGGCCATGTGACGAATTTGAACTCCCGCAACGCGATTTCGACCGAGGACGGCGTGTCGAACTCTTGACGTTTTTCGATCGTGGGCTCCGCCTCCTCAGTTTCGTCGTCACTAGATTCCCTTTCTGCCAGGCCGTTCAATAAGGAATACCCGCCGGCTAGCGCCGATTGGGCTGGTTGCGGAAAACCAGGTCGTCGGACAGGTGACGCAAACGATGCCGGCACGGCACGTCTTGTTGCCGAGCCATTCATATCCCTCAATGCAGCCGGCCCGCCATGCGCTCGCGTAACGTCGGAAGAAAATGATGGGTCGGCAGTCGCGGGGAAGTTGGAAGAACCCAACGCCGCGCTGACCGCAGGCTGCGACGTACCGTATTGAGCGCGCCAGATCTGGTAATCTGCATCGTTCACCAGCCCGTCATGATTGGCGTCGCCGCGCGCTCCGGGCTCGACGCTCGTGTTGTTGTTCTTCCGCCACACGACAAAGTCGGCCGTGTCGACCAGACCACTGCGATTGAAATCGGGGTTATCCGGTCCGAATGCGGCCAGGCCGAAGAAATCGAAAACGCGATCGATCACCGCAGACCGATTGGCCGCCGTGGTGATTGCTTCAAACGGGAAGCCGAACATCACCACGCCGCCGCGCCCGCCGCTGCCTGCGGCCTGAATCGCGGCGGCGCCCGAGCCATTACCGTAGTTGAGTGCAGCTGTGGCGCCGGCTTGCGGGCTGATTACATCCGCCGAGTTGACGTTGTATACCTGGCCATCCAGGCTTGAAAACGCGGCGCCATTTGAGAACCCGACGTTGCCCAAGCCGGCAAAAATGCTGCCCCCGGCAGGCGCCACCGTGTGCGTTCCGGCGCTATCCGCGATGTAGTTGCCCTTGAGCGTGTTCTCGTAGAACGCGCGCCCGCCCGATTGCTGATCAAGGTCCCAGGCGATCTCGGAGCCGGTCACGAACAAATTGCCGCCGCTGGCGATAAACTGTTCGACCTTGGTCTGCTCCGTCGCGTTGAAGGTGTCGTTGGCTTCCGATTCCTCGCCCAGAATCCAGATAACCGTATCGTAATCATTGAGGTTTAACGCGCCGCTGATGACCGCTTCATTGCTCGTGCTATCGACGTGAACTCCCGGCACGGCGGCATGAATCGCCGAATGAACCTGCACGACGTAATCGAAGCTGTTGTTGTAGCGGGCCCAAACGCGGTCGACCAATCCGTCGCCGGTAAACGAGTAGGGATAGCGAAAGTTCTGCGTTCGGTCTTGCCGGTCGAAGCCGTTGACGATGAGCACCTGCTTGGCGCCGCCGCTCGGAAGCGCGGTCAACACTTCGGAACCGAGCGATTCGCCGCCGGCGTTCACGGCAACCACCTTGAAATAGTAAGGCGCGAGTGGATCGTAGCCGCTGAGCGTGACCGTGTTCGTGGCGCCGCCGGCAACGAAGGTGCCGCCGTCGAAGCCATAGCCGTCGCTCGATGCATAGATGCGGTAGCCCGTGGCAGCGGCCCCGTGTACGCCGCTGGGCGAGGTCGGGCCGGCCGACCAGGAAATCGTCACTTGGCCGGAGGCTTGGCTCACGGCACGCACGTTGATCGGAGCGGTGGGGAGGCTTACAGGGCTGTTTAAGCCGCCGAAATTGTCGAAATACTCGAGCGTCGCCTGGTAGGTCGAGCGCGCAAGCTGGTCGCGAACCTTCGGGTCGCGCATGAGCTGCGCGTCTTGAGACTGGTCATGGAACGCCACCTCGATAATCGTGGCATCCATTTCCACGACGTTGCTGCCGTTGGTCAGATTGTGTACGTCCAGCTCACCGAAGCTGTCCGTATACGTGTGCGTGGTGCGCGTACTCCAATTATGCTCGAAAACGCCGTTGAGGGCCTGCATGTCCTGGTTGATCTGGCGCCCCGTGTAAGTTGCCAGTTGAGTCTGGTTCGGCGTTGGATGGTTCGACGGGTTGGTATTGTTTGGGTCGTTGATCAGGCCCACGGCCCCGCGCCCACCGGCTGCGTTGGAATGAAAACTTATGTAAACCGACGTGCCGAACGGGTTGGTATCGGCGTTCATGTGCTCGGCCATGAAGTTCGGTGCGCGGACATTGTTGTCCTGCAGCAGCGAAATGCTTTGGCCTTGCCCGAGCGCGCGGATCAGCCACATGAGCGAATTCTCGTCCTCGCGCGGATAGCCCGAGATGGTGCCGCTCGAATGCCCAGCGCCGTTCGGACCATCGGGCACATCGCCCATGCCGTTGCCGAAACGGATCGCGTCGGCGATCACCACCGAACCGCCGCCTCCGGAATGATTGCTGATCTCGACGGATCCGGCGGTCGGCGAGCTGCCGGCGTCGAAATGATACGTGCCCAGATAGACCCAGCCATTGCCGACCATGCGATGGTCAACATCGACCTGCGTCTGTCCGCCGGTGTGGTTCACTTTGTAGAGCTGCGAGGTGCGATTGCCGCCGTGCGCGGCCCAGGCGTAGACCGGATAGAACCCAGATTGCGGAATGTTCGGAGTATATGTTGCAGTCGCCGTTTCGCCGGCGGCGTCAACGTTGGCGAAGCGATAGCGGGCCGCATCCGCGCCGCCGGCGCCGTAGTCCTCATCGTACCAGCGCGGCCCGACGGTGTTCGTGCTCCATGAGCCGCTAAATGTCACACCCGGAGAATCGTTGTCGAGCACGACCTCGTTCGTCTGACGGCCCACAGGCCGCATCGGGACGACTGTGGCTCCGGCGCGCCAGAGATAGTCGACGTAATAAGTGAGTTGATCTTGGTTGCCAAAGTCCTCGACGATCTCGTTGTTGTCGCCGCGATCCGTTGCCCAGCGGTTGAGCGTGGTGTTCCACTGCCAGCCGTGCCCACCGGACGTGTAAACAATCTTGCCGGTCAGCGCGCCTTCGGGCTGCGAGCCGACGGGTATCAGTCCTGCGGCGGACATGGGCAGCCGCGGCTCCAGCGGCTCCAGCGCAAGAACACGCCGAGGCGCGGCGGGCCGCTCACCGCTGCATGCGCCAACGAAGAATGCCGAACCCGTTAATAGGGCGCGTTTCACGCCCCCAAGCCAATCGAGCACAATGCCTCTCCCCGCTCCAAAGAATAATATGTGAACAGGAGGAAACAGAGGGAGCAGAGTACGCACAGGTGCGCGCAATCCAAGTACTCTGTTGCCTCTGTTATCTCCTGTTCAAATAGTCTACGACGACTCACGACTCGATATAGGACTGCGCAGTGTGGTTAGTATTTTGTCGCTCATTAACTGATTGTAGTCCGATGATCCAAAAATAGGGTTCGTTTGGCTCTAGTTTTCCCGATTAGCTATTCGCCTTCTGCTTTTCCATACCCGCGCGGGTCACTGACGCCGATCAGCCTTCGCCCGCGCGTATTGCCGCCGCCTACCATGTTCCAATTGTCGATGGCGATTGCTTGCGTGATGCCGCCTGAGTCGATCTCTTGTAGCTCATGCCCTCGTTGTCGCAGGCCGTCGATGTATCCTTTCGCAAGATCCTTTTCATAGGAAACCACATCAGGACGCCACTGGTGATGAAACCGCGGCCCGGCCACGGCATCGGGCAGCGACTGGCCCAGATCCACCTGGCGCACGATCGCCAGCACAACCTGCGTGATAATCTTAGGTCCGCCCGCGGCG
>DATFGJ010000068.1:0-4878 GCA_035249585.1 Lacipirellulaceae bacterium | reverse complement strand
TGAACACGATGGTGGACCAGCTGCGGTCGTTCGCCGCCGAGGTGACGCGCGTGGCCCGCGAGGTCGGCACCGAAGGCAGGCTCGGCGGCCAGGCCGACGTCAGGGGCGTGGCCGGGACGTGGAAGGATCTCACCGACAGCGTGAACTTCATGGCCAGTAACCTTACGGGCCAGGTGCGTAACATCGCTGAGGTGACGACCGCCGTGGCCAACGGCAACCTCTCGAAGAAGATCACAGTCGACGTGAAGGGCGAAATCTTGGAGCTCAAGAACACCATCAACACGATGGTGGATCAGCTCAGCTCGTTCGCCGCCGAGGTGACGCGCGTGGCCCGCGAGGTGGGCACGGAAGGCAAACTCGGCGGCCAGGCCGAGGTGCGCGGTGTGTCGGGTACGTGGAAAGATCTCACCGACAACGTGAACTCGATGGCCTCGAACCTCACCAGCCAAGTGCGCGGCATCGCGAAGGTCGTGACCGCCGTGGCCAATGGCGACCTCAAGCGCAAGCTCACGGTGGAAGCCAAAGGCGAAATTGCCGCGCTGGCCGATACGATCAATGGCATGATCGAAACGCTCGCGACGTTCGCCGATCAGGTGACCACGGTGGCCCGCGAGGTGGGCGTGCAAGGCCGACTCGGTGGCCAGGCCAGCGTGCCGGGCGCCGCCGGGACTTGGAAAGCGCTGACCGACAACGTGAACCAATTAGCCGCCAATCTCACCACGCAGGTGCGTGCCATCGCTGAAGTGGCCACCGCCGTTACGAAGGGCGATCTTACTCGATTCATCGCCGTCGAGGCGCAGGGCGAGGTGGCCGCGCTGAAAGACAACATCAATGAGATGATCCGCAATCTCAAAGACACCACGCTCAAAAATAGCGAGCAGGACTGGCTCAAAACGAACTTGGCCAAGTTCAGCCGCATGCTCCAGGGCCAGAAAGATCTGCTCACGGTCGGCCGGCTCATCCTCTCCGAGCTGGCGCCCGTGGTGAACGCCCAGCAAGCCATGTTCTACCTGCTCGACACGGCGCAGGAAGAAGCACAACTCGTGCTGTTGGCCAGCTACGCCTATCAGCCGCCGCGCACGGTGGGCACGACAATCAGGCTCGGCGAAGGGCTCGTGGGCCAGTGCGCCGTCGAGCGCGAGCAAATTCTGCTTGCCAACGTGCCGACAGATTACACGCATATCGGTTCAGGCCTTGGCAGTGCGGCGCCGCGCAGCATCATCGTGCTGCCGGTGCTATTCGAAGGCCAGGTGAAGGCCGTGCTGGAACTGGCTTCGTTCGAGCAATTCAGTCCGATGCATCAGGCCCTGCTCGAGCAGTTGACCGAAAGTATCGGCATCGTGCTCAATACGATTGCCGCCAACATGCGGACCGAGGACCTGCTCAAACAGTCGCAGTCGCTCGCCATGGAGCTGAAAAATCGTCAGCAAGAACTGCAACAGACGAACCAGGAACTCAAGGAGAAGGCGCGATTGCTCGCGCATCAGAACGTCGAGGTGGAACGCAAGAATCGCGAGGTAGAGCAAGCGCGCCAGGCGCTGGAAGAAAAGGCCAAGCAGCTGGCACTCACCTCCAAGTACAAGTCCGAGTTCCTGGCGAATATGTCGCACGAGCTGCGCACGCCGCTCAACAGCCTCTTGATTCTGTCGGATCAGCTCTCGAAGAATCCCGACGGCAATCTGTCGCCCCGGCAAACCGAGTATGCCCAGACCATCCATTCTTCGGGCAACGACCTGCTCACGCTCATCAACGACATCCTCGACCTGTCGAAGATCGAGTCGGGCACCGTGGTGCTGGATATCGGCGAAGTTCGCTTCTCGGAATTCGACGACCTGCTGGAGCGCACGTTCCGGCACGTTGCCGAGGCCAAGGGCGTGGACTTCCTGATCCATTTGGCGCCCGATTTGCCGCCCACCATAAAGACCGATGCCAAACGCCTGCAGCAGGTTCTCAAAAATCTGCTCTCCAACGCGTTCAAGTTCACTCATCGCGGCACGGTGTCGCTTGACGTGCGGCCGGTTCGCGACGGTTGGTCCAGCGACAATGACGGCCTCACCGCCGCCGATTCCGTGCTGGCATTTTCGGTGACCGATACCGGCATCGGCATTCCGCCGGACAAGCAGCAAAGCATTTTCGAGGCGTTCCAGCAGGCCGATGGCAGCACGAGCCGCAAGTACGGCGGCACGGGCCTGGGGCTGGCGATCAGCCGCGAATTGGCCCGGCTCCTGGGCGGCGAAATTCGCCTCATGAGCATGCCTGGCGCCGGCAGCACGTTTACGCTGTACTTGCCGATGGCCTACGCCGCACACCGTCCGCTGCGGCGCGCGGCGGTGGAGCCCATCCTGCCGGCCCCACCACTGGTCCCGGCCCCGGATCTGCCCATCGTGGACGAACCCGTAACGTTCAATGAGTTCAACGACGATCGCGAACTGGTGCAGAAGGGTGATCGCGTCGTTTTGATTGTGGAGAACGACGGCCCGTTCGTCCAGCTTTTGCTGGAATCGGCCCGGGAAGCGGGCATGAAAGGTATCGCCACTTCGCGCGGCGCCGCTGCGCTTTCGCTGGCGCGCGAATACCCGGTTTCGGCCGTCACGCTCGATATCTGCCTGCCCGATATCAGCGGCTGGCGCGTGCTGCGCCGCTTGAAACAGGATCTCGAAACGCGCCATATTCCCGTGTATGTCGTTTCCACCGAGGACGAGCACGAGCGGGCTCGCGCGATGGGCGCCGTGGGCTCGTTACTCAAGCCGATTCAGGAGAAAGAGCAGATCGATTCACTGTTCGGCGAGATTCGTCGCTTCGTTGATCGGCCAGTTCGCGAACTTTTGGTGGTCGAGCCGGATCAAACTCGCCGCGAGCACATCATGGAGCTCATTGGCAACGGCGACGTTCGCTCCACCGCCGCCGCCAAGCAGCAGGACGCCCTGCGGCTGCTGGAGGAGCGCAGCTTCGATTGTGTCGTGTTCGACGTCGAGCGGCCCGACGGCTCGGTCGACGCGCTGATCGACAAGATCAACGCCAAGAAAGAGTTGAGTGAGGTGCCGTTGGTGATGTACTCCGAAGAGCCACAGTTGTTGGACGATGCCATGACCAATCGGCTCGCCCGTTCGCCAGGCGCGATCCGACATGTCCAGTCGCCGGAGCGACTTCTGGATGAGCTGAGCATGTTGCTTCATCGCCCGGTGGCCGCCCTCGCGGAGCCGCAGCGCAAGATGCTGGAGAAGCTTCACGAGGACGATGCCGTCTTGAACGGCAAGCGCGTGCTGATCGTCGACGACGACATCCGCAATATCTTCGCGCTCACCAGCGTGCTGGAACGGTACAATATGCATATCCTGTCCGCCGAAACGGGACGCGACGCGATCCAGATTCTCGAGAATACGCCCGACATTGACGTCGTTTTGATGGACATCATGATGCCCGAGTTCGACGGCCTGGATACGACGCGGGCCATTCGCGAGATCCCTCGCTTTAGCGACCTGCCGATTATCGCCGTCACCGCCAAGGCCATGAAAGGCGATCGCGAGAAGTGCATTGAAGCGGGGGCCTGGGATTACCTCTCCAAACCGGTTAATCCCGAGCAGATGCTCGCCGTGCTGCGCGCTTGGATCCGCCGATAGACTTCTAATCACGAATTATGGAAGCGCGCCGCGCGATGAGCCAAGAATCCGGAACAACCAAGGCGAGCGAGCCAGTCAATATCCTCGTCGTCGACGACGTTCCCGAAAAGATTCTCGCCATCGAGGCCACGCTGGACGACCTGCATCAGAACGTCGTGAAAGCCTCATCCGGCCGCGAGGCCTTGCGGTGCCTGCTCAAAGATGACTTCGCGGTCATCCTGCTTGACGTGAATATGCCCGAAATGGACGGCTTCGAGACGGCCGCGCTAATTCGCGAGCGCAAGCGGTCCGAGCACACGCCCATCATTTTCATCACGGCGTACAACGATGAAGGGCAAATTGCCAAGGGGTATTCGCTCGGCGCCGTCGATTTCATCTCCACGCCTATCGAAGCCGAGGTGCTGCGGACCAAGGTCGGCGTGTTTGTCGACTTATACCAAAAGACCGAGACGATCCGCCATCAGGCGGCCCATCGCGTGCAGCTGGCACGCGAGCAGGCCGCTCGACAAGTCGCCGAAAAGGCCATGCGCCGATCGGCATTGCTGGCCGAGGCCAGCCGGTTGCTGTCCCGCTCGCTCGATTTCAATGCGACGCTCGCCAGTCTGCACCGGTCCGTGATTCCATCCTTGGCGGATGCGTGTCAGCTGGTGCTCTACGACTCCAACCGGGAACTGTGGTATGCGCCGCTGCTGCGGGACAAAGCATCGCCGGAAAAGGCAAATTCCAGGTCCAACGCGCGCATTGAGCAAGTGAGCCCCAGCCTGGCCAAATCGGTGCGTGAAGCGATCGAAAGCGGACATGCACAATCGGTCCCGGCGGAATTCGTCACGAACGCCCCCGACCTCAACGGGCGAAAGAACTGGTCGAACTTGATTGTCGCCCCTCTAATCGCGCGCGATTGTCCGCTTGGCGCCCTCGTCTGTTGCCTGCAGGGCTCGCGGCGACGATTTGAGCCGGCTGACATCGCCCTGATCGAAAACCTGGCCAGCCGCGCGGCGACGGCCATCGACAACGCCCAGCTTTACCAGACAATCCGCGAAGGCGAGCGCCGAAAAGACGAATTCCTGGCGATGCTCGGTCATGAATTGAGGAACCCGTTGGCCGCGATCTCCAATGCCGGCGAGCTCACGAAGCTGCTCGACGCGAACGATCCGACATTTGACGAGTCGCTCCAGATCATTCGCCAGCAGGCTTCCCTCATGAAGCGGCTTGTCGACGACCTGCTCGACGTGTCGCGCATCACGAGCGGCCGGGTCCA
>DATFGJ010000067.1:0-2838 GCA_035249585.1 Lacipirellulaceae bacterium | reverse complement strand
CTGATTGTATCGCCACGCGACATTGGCTCCGCTGCCGAACGAAATCTATCAAGGCTTGGCCGCGGCCGCGGGCATCTTGTTGCCGGCCGCGATGATCAGATCATAGACGTACTTGTTGCGCTCGGCGCGGCCCTTACCGCGCTTCGATTCGGTGGCCGCGTCCGCCCAACGCTTTTCATCGATCGCCTTTTTCATTTTCGCAAAGGCCTTAAGGCCGTCGACGCCTGTGTTGTAGGCGATATCCAACAGGGCCAGCTTCAGCTCGTCTGGATACTTGTCGTAATCCGAATAGATCCTTTTGATGCCGGTTTCAAATTCCTTGATCTTTTCGGTCAGCAGCTTTTTGATTTCTGAATCGGGCAGCTCTAGCGTCGTGTCCTTTTCGTACGCTGACGCCTTCTTACCCTTGGTCAACTTTTTGACCTTCTTCCACTCCTCTTCCTTTTCCTTGTCGCTCGCCTTCTTGCCATCGGCGCGCTTCACGAAGCCGTAGCCCTTCGCGGCCGAGGCGCTGGGAATCATGAAGCCGATGCCCACCGTTACGTAGCCATTCGTGTCGACGTACATATGGGGGATCGAGCCTTCCCACTTGGTGATGTCCTTCGCCGCCGTGTCATAAAAACCCATAAAGTACATCCTTTCACAATCAGATTTTGGTTTGTACTTCGAGCAACTATTAATATGAAACCGCCAAGACGCCAAGTATGGTCCCAAACGCCGACCAACCCTTGGTCTTTCTTGGCGACCTTGGCGTTCTTGGCGTTCTTGGCGGTTTAATTTATTCTGTTAGTCGCTCTCAATACCCCAGCGCGACGCCGTCTTTGCGCGACTCGGTCGCACCGAAATAAACATCCTTCTCAGCATCGTACCAGATCGCCTGGTAGCCGCCGAAGTCGCTGCTAAGCGCAGCGGTCACACGATGCCCGCGCCGCACTAACTCGCGGAGCGTTTCCGCCGGGAAGCCCGACTCGGTTTGCACTTGACCGCCAGCCGGATCGGCCGGCTCGCCCGTCGGCTCGGACGTGCCGATATGATGCACGCGCGGGGCGTCGCCCGCTTCTTGCAGTCCCATGTCGAAGTCCAACAGGTTGATAAGAATCTGCACGTGGCCTTGCGGTTGCATGTCGCCGCCCATGACGCCGAAGCTCATCACGGGGCGGCCGTTCTTCGTGACAAACGCGGGAATGATTGTGTGGAAGGGCCGCTTTCCGGGCGCGAAACTGTTGGGCCGCCCCGGCTTGAGATCGAACATCTCGCCGCGGTTCTGCAAACTGAAGCCCAGGCCTGTCGGACATAGCCCTGAGCCGAACCCGCGATAATTGCTCTGGATCAGCGAAACCATGTTGCGATCGGCGTCGGCCGTCGTCAGATAAATCGTGTCGCCTTCGTCGATCGCCGGGTTGCCGGGCGGCACATTCGTGCCGGCGCGTTCTCGGTTGATCAGCGCCCGCCGTTTATCAGCGTACGCAGTCGAGATCAGCTCCTCGATCGGGGATTTGTAGAACGCAGGGTCCGCGTAAAATCTCGCTCGGTCCTCGAAGGCGAGCTTTTTGGCTTCCACCAGATAGTGCAAGTGGTCGGGGCTGCCGAAGCCGGCCCCGCGCAGATCGAATTCTTTGAGAATCTGAAGCATCTGCAGCGCGGCGATGCCCTGGCCGTTGGGCGGTAGTTCCCATACGTCGTAGCCGCGGTAGTTCACGCTGACGGGTTCAACCCAGTCCGAGCGGTGCTCGGCCAGATCCTCGTAGCGCAGGAAGCCGCCGACTTCGCGCATGAAGGCGTCAATCGTGCGCGCAATGTCGCCGCGGTAGAACGCGTCGCGCCCGCCGTGGGCGATTTGTTCCAGCGTATTAGCCAGAGCCTCGTTGCGAAACGTCTCGCCATGTCCGGGCGCGCGGCCGTCTGGCATGAACGTTTGCTCGAATCCAGGAAACTCCGTGTATGCTTTGAGTGCTTCCGGGCCAGGACGCCAGGATAGCGCGATCACTTCGGTCACAGGAAACCCTTCACGCGCATATCGGATCGCTGGCGCCAGGATTTGTTTCAGCGGCAGCTTGCCGAAGCGGCCGTGCAGCGCGGCCCACCCGTCGACGCAGCCCGGTACGCTCACGGGCAGCGGGCCATACTTTGGCACGTACTCGAGCTTGCGGCGCTGAAATTCTTGAAGCGTGAGTGCGCGCGGGCTGCGGCCGCTGGCGTTGAGGCCGTAGAGTTTTTTCGTCTTGGCGTCCCAGACGATCGCAAACAAATCGCCGCCGATGCCGCAGCTCATCGGTTCGGTGAGGCCGAGCACGGCATTGGCCGCAATGGCCGCATCAACCGCGTTGCCGCCCGCCTTAAGAATTTCGATGGCGGCCTGTGTGGCCAGCGGCTGGCTCGTGGCCGCCATCCCGTTTTTGCCCACCGCCGGCGAACGCGTGACGAACGTGCGTCCCGCCGGGCGGTCTGCCGCCATCCCTTGCTCCGCAACGCTCATCGCAGAAATTGCCGCCAGAAAAACACCCAACGACGCTCGCGCCCTGCTGCTCATGGACAACCCCCCGAAATGCTGAGGCACCCGAGCTACCATGTTAGCATGGCGCTCCGCGCATTGGGCGAGTCGACAAGTGAGCACTAGCGGGGTCGGGAGTCTTTAATTCGACTAGCGAACGAGAACAGTACGAAGCCGAAATAATCACACGGTTCTTGGCTGCCCACGACTCCCGACCCCGATTGACGTCGTCAGCGTGGCGCCTTTCCGGTCCGTGCCGGATTCGTTTCGCCAATCAGCCGGTTCCAAAGCTGGTAGTCAACTTCCTTTTTCGGCACGATCCAATCGTCCGCGGCTACGGTCTCGTA
>DATFGJ010000066.1:0-11869 GCA_035249585.1 Lacipirellulaceae bacterium | reverse complement strand
GGCCCCAGTCCAGCATGCTATAGCGCGTTATGTAGGCGAAGAAATTGGCGATCGCCAAGAGCCATACGAACTTATTAAGAAGCACCTTGTCGACGAATAGTTCCTTGAACGCGAGTTCGCGTTCAAGCTCAGTTTCGGCCCCGTGCGCGGGGTAATCATTGCGATATTCTTCGATGGGCGGAAGGCCGATGGACTGCGGCGTGTCGCGCAGTCGCAAGAACAAATAGGCCGACCCGACGGCGGCGAGGACCCCCGGCACGTAGAAGGCGTACTGCCAGCCGGCGTAGTAATCGACGGCGCTTGCGGCGAGCCACCCGGCGATGCCGCCGCCGAGATTGTGCGACGTGTTCCAGATGCTGAAGGTGAGTCCGCGCTCCGATTCACTGAACCAGTGGCCCATCACGCGGCCGCACGGCGGCCAGCCCATGCCTTGGACGAATCCGTTGAGCGCCCACAACATGAGGTGAGTGTTGTAATCGGCCGACGCGCCGAAGGCGAAGTTGCAGATGGCTGAAAGCAAGAGGCCGCTGGCCATGAATTTCCGCGGGTCGCTGCGGTCGGATACCGCGCCCATGAGGAACTTGCTCAGTCCGTAGCTCAGCGCTGTGACGGCAACGATCCGGCCGATCATTCCCTTGCTGTAGCCAAGAGAAGTTTGCATTTCCAGCGCGACGACGTTGACGTTGTTCCGCACGAGATAGTACATCGCGTAGCCAAGGAACGTGGCTTCCAGAGCGCGCCAGCGGAACCAGGGATAGAGCCGACGGATTTCCTCAGGGGGTCGCCGCGGGGCCGGCGGGGGCGGAGCGTAAACGCGGCGCAGTGCTCGCAGCGGGTTTGTCATGCCTTGGCAGCCTCAAGCAACCGGCCGAGCTCTTCGAGATCCGCGACGACAAGATCAGGCCGGTCGGAACCCGGGCACGCATCGAGCTGCGAGCGTTTGGTTTCACCGGTCAAGGTCAGTATCGCGACGGCGCCTGCGTGGCGGGCCATGCGCATGTCGGTGTACAGGCGATCGCCGACCATCACTGTTTCGTTCAGCGGCAGGCCATGCCGCTCGAGAATGGCTTTGAGCATCGCGGAACTCGGTTTACCTGGCACTGCGTCGGGCTGCCGGCCGGTAGCTGATTCGAATAGCGCGCAGATCGCGCCGCAATCGGGCAGCACGATCGGTCGATCCGTGGGGCAGACGCGGTCGGGATGCGTCGCGATGTACGGCAGCGGACGTGAAATCCAGTACGCCGTGCGCGCCAGCCCGTCGTATGTCAGTGCGGGATCATAGCCGACGACGACGGCGTCGGGTTGATTTTCGACCATTTCGAAACCGGCGTGTTGCAGATCCTCTCGGAGTCCGGCAGTGCCGAGGACGAACAGCCGCTTAATTTGGGGTAGAGATGTTTGCAAATAATGGGCAGTTGCCTGCGCGGAAGTGGAAATGGCGTCCGGTCCGACGACGATTCCCATGGCCCGAAGAAGTTGAACATATTCGCTGCGGCTGCGGGAGCAATTGTTCGTAATGAACGTGCAGCCGATACCGAGACGCGCCAGCAACGAGAGAAAGGGCCGCGTCGCTGGAAACAGCGTGTCGCCCAAATAAATCGTGCCGTCCATGTCCAGCACGACGTGCCGAATTTTCGAGAGGTCGGTCATCGAATATTGATTTGGCGCGTGCAGGCAACAGGCGGACCGGTATAATCAGCACTCGAACCACTCTAGTCCCGCCGACCAGCGGAGGATAGTCTGCTCATGATCACGATGCTGCGTTACCTGGCGATGCTTGGTCTGATGTGCGCATTTGTTCCGTCGACGTTTGCTCAATTGATCGTCGCCCACCGCGGGGCGTCATACGATGCGCCGGAGAACACGCTTTCGGCATTCAAGCTTGCAATGGAGCAAGGGGCCGACGCTTTTGAAGCGGATTTTTATGTCACGACGGACGGGCACATCGTTTGTTTTCACGACAAGGATACGCAGCGCATTTCCGGCGAAAAGCTCTCTATTACCGCAACACCGTTCGATCGGCTGCGCCGGCTCGATGTGGGCTTGTGGAAGGGCCCGCGGTGGCAAGGGGAGCGGATGCCAACCATGTCGGAAGTTCTAGCGGCCGTGCCGCAGGGAAAGAAGATCTTCATTGAGCTGAAGTCAGGGCCTGAGATCGTTGCCCCGATGGCCGAGGCGATTGCCGCCTCATCTCTCGCGCCGGAGCAGATCGTCATCATCAGCTTTAACGAGGATGCGGTCGCCGAGTGCAAAAGGCGACTTTCTCATTTGAAGGCCTGTTGGCTGTGCGGGTTCAAGGAGCCAAAGGACGGCAAGGGCAAGACGCCTCCTACTATCGAGGAAGTGATCGCGACGCTCAAGCGAATCGGCGCCGATGCGCTCGATGCCGAAGCGGTGCCCGAGCGCGTCAACAAAGACTTTATTCAGCAATTGCGGGACGCCGGCCATGCGGAATTTCACGTTTGGACCGTGAACGATCCGGAGGTTGCACGATTCTATCGCGACCTGGGAGTCGCGTCGATCACAACCGATCGGCCCGGCTGGCTGCGCGAGCAGCTCGAAGTGGCGGAAAGCCGGTAAGTTCGCGCAACCGCTACATCCGCCTGCGCAAAGCGTATCTTTTCACCCTGGGTGCCTGGGGCAACGCCCCAGATTCAATCGTGATTGAGATTTACTGGGGATGGCGCTGCGCTCTACCCCAGCCAGCCTCGACGCGAGAACACTTGCGGACGGAAAACTCGTGAGATATAAGGGGTAAAGCGTAGCTGCGCTGGGAGCGGCTGCTTCTTTTCGCGACAACCGGCGGAGTCAGGCGATGAAAAACGCTCATGCCTCAGGTGTAACGCGTCGTGGTTTTCTCAAACGTACAGCCGGGGCGGGAATTGCCGCGGCCGGTTTTTCGATTGTGCCTAGTTCGGTGTTCGGTCGCGATGGCAGTGTGCCGCCGAGCGAACGCATCACCGTCGGCGGAATCGGCATCGGAAACCGCGGGACGTATGACCTCGGTTGCTTCCTGCAGCAAAAGGACGTGCAATTCGTCGCGGTGTGCGATGTAAAGATGTCGCGCCGCGATGCGATCAAGAAGACGGCGGACAAGCATCACGGGAATAGTGACTGCGCGCAGTATCGCGATTTTCGCGAGCTCTTGGACCGGCCCGACATTGATGCGGTGTTGATCGCCACCGGCCCCAACTGGCATGCAACCGCGGCAATGTATGCCGCGCGGGCCGGCAAGGATATGTATTGTGAGAAGCCGGTCACCAAGAACATCGCACAAAGCCTGGCGCTGGCCAACACGATGCGTCGCACGGGCCGAATCTTTCAAGCCGGGACGCAGCGTCGTAGCCTGCCGCACTTCGCGTTTGCCTGCGAGCTGGCTCGCACCGGCAAGCTTGGCAAGGTGCACACCGTTTACGCCCATCCGATGGGGATGAGCGCGCTGATGAGCGGCTGGCTGCCGGCCGAGCCGGAACCGGATAAGGAAGTTGTCGATTGGGACATGTATTTGGGACCGGCCTCGTGGCGGCCGTACAACGCGAAGCTTCTGGACGGCTTCAATTTCGAGAAGGGCGGCGGCCTGGTCGGCGGCGGCGTGTTGGAATGGGGCTCGCACTGCGCCGACCTCTGCCAATGGGCCCTCGGGGCCGACGGCACGGCGCCCGTCGAATACAACCCGCCCAAAGACGGCCAGATCGTCGCGCGCTACGCCAATGGCGCGAAGCTCATCTTCCGCGAAACCGGTTGGATCCCGTTAGGCTCCTGCCCGGTTCGATTCGAAGGCGAGGATGGTTGGGTCGAAGCGGGCGACAGCGGCAAAATGGTGCTCAGCTCGCCGGAATTGATCGCAGGCAGAACCGTGGAGGAAATTGGCGGTTACCCGGCGACGTTCCACGTTCGCGACTTCCTCGACTGCGTGAAGACGCGCAGCCAGCCCAAGGCGAACGCCGATGCGGCCTGCTTTACACATATTGCCTGCCACGCCGCAAACATCGCCATCGCGCTCGATCGCAAGCTGACGTACGACCTCGAGAAGCACGAATTTGTCGACGATGCGGCGGCCAATCGTTTGCGTTCGGAAGCGCTTCGCGAGCCGTGGCGGATTTGATCGCCGCTTTAGTGGACAGCGGCTTGTCCAGATTTACTTTGGTCGGTTGTCATTCGGTTGTCAGGAATAGAACAATGCCGAAATCATTTCGATTCTTCTGTGTCGCGTCGACGGCGATTGTCATCTTGCTCGCCGGGCAAGCGGCTTTGACCGCACAAGCAGCCGATTGGACGGCCGATCAATTATCGCGGCCGTTTCCAGCTGTTGCCTCCGAAGAAAAGCTGCTCGAAATCCTTCGCACTGCCGAATCAGCGGAAAAGGCGTTTGCCTGCAAGCAACTGGCCATTCAGGGCAGCAAGGCGGCGGTGCCTGAATTGGCGAAGCTGCTCGCCGATGAGCAGCTGGCGTCGTGGGCGCGGGTCGCACTGGAGGCAATTCCCGATCCGGCCGCGGAGAAAGCGCTTATCGAGGCAGCGAAGGAACTTGATGGCAAGTTGTTAGTCGGAGTCATCAATTCCATCGGCGTTCGCCGGCCGGTCGCCGCCGTTGACGAGCTCGCCACGCGGTTGGAGGACAAGAACATGGACGTGGCCTGCGCGGCTGCCGTCGCGCTAGGCAAGATCGGCGACGATGATGCACTTCACGCGCTTCACGAATCGTTCGCAGACGCGCCGCCGGCAGTACGGGCGGCGATTGCCGAAGGTGGCATCCTGTGTGCCGAGCGAATGTTGGCGGAAGGCGAGAACGACACGGCGGTGGCCATCTACGACGTCATTCGAAGTTCTTCTGACCTGCCAAAACAAAGAGTTTTGGAAGCCACTCGCGGAGCCATCATAGCCCGCGGACCTGATGGCATTGGGCTGCTTGTCGAACAATTGAAATCCTCTGACAAAGCGATCTTCCAGATGGCCCTCATGACGGCGCGGGAGCTTGCTGGACCGGGAGTTGCCAAGGCGCTCGCCGGCGAATTGGCGGGCGCGCCGCCGGAGCGCGCGTCGCTCGTCGTGCTGGCAATCGGCGACCGCGACGATGCCGAGCTGCCGCCAGCGGTGCTGCAGGCAGCCCGGGAGGGCGACCGGCGAGTGCGACGAGCGGCGATTGAAGTCGTGGGGAAACTGGGCGGCGCTTCGAGCGTTGCCACGCTGCTGGAGATTGCCAGCGGCTCGGACCAGGATTTGTCGCAAGCTGCCAAGAATGCACTCGCTCGCCTATCGGGCGATGAAGTGAACGCCGAGCTGGTTCGGCGCGTGGCCGACGCAAGAGGCAACTCACTGGCGATCCTCTTCGATAGCATCGGCCAGCGCCGAATTGCTGCAACGCCCCACTTGGTGAAGGCGATCAATCATTCCGACGAGACGGTTCGTCGGGCTGCCCTCAAGGCGCTTGGCGCTACTGCCGGCCCTAACGATTTGTCGGTTCTCGTTTCCGCGGCAACGAAGCCGAAGAACTCTGCCGACGCGGATATTGCCTGGCAGGCGCTCGAGGCGGCGAGCATTCGCATGCCGGATCGGGAAGCCACGGCTGGCGAACTTGCCGGCGCAATGGACCGCGCGAATGTGGCCACCAAGGCGCGATTATTGCGGATCCTCGGCGCAATGGGCGGACCGAAGGCATTGGCGACGATCGCCGTGGCGGCAAAAAGCGATGATGCTCAGCTGCAAGACGCGGGTACGCGTGTGTTAGGCGAGTGGATGACGGCGGACGCCGCCGGGCCGCTGTATGAAATTGCATCCAGCGATCACAAGTACAAGACCCGCGCGCTGCGCGGCTACTTGCGAATTGCGCGGCAGCTGGATTTGCCGGATGCCGAGCGGCTGGCAATGTGCCGCAAGGCGCTCAAGATTGCCGAACGTCCGGACGAACGCAAGTTGGCGCTCGAAGCATTGAAGCGGTGCGCATCGGCCGAGGCGATTGAGCTGGCCAGCGCGCTCATTGAGGACCGCGAGCTCCGTCAACCGGCCGTTGAAACCGCCATCTTCATTGGCGAGAAGATCAAGACGACCGATCCAGCTGCTGCAAAAAGCGCCGGCGAAAAGGCGCTTGAGGCCGATGCCTCCGGGGAACTTGCCGACCGGGCCCGAGCGCTTACCAAGTCCCCGTAGACCTAGACGATCGTAGCCCGAAGCGCAGGCAAAGGGATTGCGTCTTGATCATCCCATGCCCCGCGCTTCGGGCTGCATTCCTTAGCGAGTGTCGGTTCGGAATAAATGGTAACTGTGTCCACCGATGATCGAAACAATGCCAACGTTACCAAGCGCGACAACGTTGCTGGGGTTCTTGATCGTGCGCTCGATGCGGGCGAGGGCTTATTGCGGCTGACGCCCACGTGGGTGCCGCGGTCGTTTTTGCATCCTGGAAAGCGGATCAAGCTGCACGCGGACGATTGGTACGCCTACGGCGCGCATCGCGGCGGCATCGACGAGCGCTGGTTCGCCAGCACGACCGAAGCTGCGAACGAAGGCCGCGTATGGCACGAGGGCCTCAGCTTCTGCCAGTTTGAAGGCGAGCGGTTCCTGCTGCGCGATGCGGTCGCCGAGGCCGGCCCGCGGCTGGTGGGCGACGCGATCTTCAATCGCTATAAGCGCTGGCCCGTGTACTCGAAGTTTTTCGATAACATGGGCCCGATTCCGCACCACATGCATCAGCGGTTCGAGGACGCGAAGCTAGTCGGCCAGGAAGGCAAGCCGGAAAGCTATTATTTCCCGCCGCAGCTCAACAACGTGGACAACAATTTCGCGTACACGTTCATGGGGCTAGAGCCGGGGACTACGAAACACGAGGTCCGCAAGTGCCTGGAGGATTGGAGCAAGGGCGATAACGGCATTCTCGACCTGTCGCGCGCGTATCGGCTGAAGCGCGGCACCGGCTGGCTGATTCCGCCAGGCGTTTTGCACGCGCCCGGCTCCTTGTGCACCTATGAGCCACAGTGGGGCTCCGACGTGTTCGGCATGTACCAGTCGCTGGTCGAGGGGCGCGAGGTTCCGTGGTCGCTGTTGGTGAAAGACATGCCGCCCGAAAAGCACCGCGACCTGGATTTTATCGTCGGACAGCTCGATTGGGAACGCAATGTCGATACGCACTTCAAGGAGCATAATTATCTGGAGCCGATTGTCGACCCCGAGCGCAGCGGCGACGGGTACACCGACCGCTGGATCGTGTACGGCACGATCGATGGCCAGCAGCTGTTCAGCTCCAAGGAGCTGACGCTGGAACCGGGCGCAAGCTGCATCTTGCGCGACCCGGGCGCAAGTGGCTGGATCACCGTGCAGGGCTGCGGACGGATCGGCCGACTGGAGATTCAAACTCCGGCGATGATCCGCTTCGGCGCGGACACCGAGGACGAAGTCTTCATCACGCACGAAGCGGCGCGTCGCGGCGTGCGCGTGGAAAATACCGGCAGCGAGCCGCTTGTGGGACTGCGCTACTTCGGCCCGGATGTGCACGAGAATTTGCCGAAGATCGGCGACTATCGCAAATGAATCTCACGCAAAGTGCTAAGGCGTCAAAATGGGAAGTCAATTTAACCACAAAGCACACAAAGGACACGAAGGATACAAACAGAGTTGCACTTGATCTTTGTGCCCTTTGTGTCCTTTGTGGTTTCGATTTCTGTTTTGCGCCTTAGCGCCTTCGCGTGAGACATCCGGTATTGATTTTCAATGATGGAGTACTCCATTGAACACGTTTCCAAAAGTTCATAACGCCGCGTGGCCCGGCGTGGTTGGCAAGGGGGAGGGGAGCGAGCCGCCGATTCCGCTGGATGCGATGCTCGACCTAACGGCGGCAGCGGAAGTGCGCGGGCAGCGGTTCGACGGCGTCGATTTGTTTCTGTTTGATCCGCATGTGAGCATCGACTCGTCCGACAAAGATCTGGAAAAGCTGGCGGAAAGAATTCGCTCGCGCGGGCTGGTGGTTGGCTCAGTCGTTGCGCCTGTTTGGCCGCCGACGGGTGGCGGTTCGGCGATGGGCGATGATGCGGAGCAGAAGCAGTTTCTCACACAGGTGCGCAAAGCCTGCCGCATTGCACGCGCGCTGCATGAGCTGGGCATCCGTCCGTACGGCGTGGTGCGCATCGATTCGGCGTGCTCACCGTCGCAATGGGCGCCGGATCCGAAGCGCAACACGCAGCGCATCGCCGACACGTTTCGCAAGGCGTGCGACGTTGCCGACGAGTTTGGCGAGAAGCTTGCGGCCGAAGGCGAAATTTGCTGGGGCGGCATGCACAGCATGCGGCGCATGGTCGAGCTGTTGGAAGTGGTCAATCGCCCGACGACGCTCGGTTTTCAGGCCGACATGGCCCATACGCTACTCTTTCTCATGGGATACAACGCGCCGGAAGATCGCATGTTGCCGGCTGATTTTAGTTGGAGCAACGCGGCCGCGCTCGACGCGGCTTATGTTGAATTGACCAACGCGCTTCGGCCGTGGACGATTGATTTCCACGTCGCGCAGAACAACGGTGAGGTATTTGGCTCCGGCTCGCACGACAAGACCGGCCGCCACTGCCTGCCCAGCGCGGCCGACGGCAAGCTGGACATCGTCAAGTACGCTGGCTACTGGCTCCGCGACGAGCGCGGCGAGCCGACGATGCGCTTCAAGCACATCTGCTGGGACGGCTGCATGTTCCCGAACGAGACCCTCAAAAGTCCGCGCACATGGAACGACATTCTGGCGGCGATGCTGGCCGTGCGCGATGCGCACGGATGGAGCGAGTAGCTAAACCACCAAGGACACTAAGGGCACAAAGTTAGTTGTTACCTTTTTTGCGATGCGGTCGCCTTTGTGTTCTTCGTGTCCTTAGTGGTAAATTTGCATTGCTATTAAGGTAATCGTATGCATAAACCTCTTCGCATTGGCATGGTCGGTTACGGCTTCATGGGGCGGGCGCATTCGAATGCTTATCGCCGTGTGAATAATTTCTTTGATGTTGAGTATCAGCCGGTGCTGCAGGCAGTGTGCGCTCGGGATAAGGCAAAGGCGCAGCAGTTCGCCGATACATGGGGCTATGCATCGGTCGAAAGCGACTGGCGAAAGCTGGTCGAGCGGCCGGATATCGACGCGATCGACATTTGCGTGCCGAACAACCTGCACCACGATATTGCGATTGCGGCAGCGGGCGCCGGTAAGATGATCCTGTGCGAGAAGCCGCTGTCGATGAACGCGGCCGAGGGAGAAGAGATGGTGGCCGCGGTCGAGCGGGCGGGCGTGCCGAACACCGTGTGGTACAACTATCGTCGCGTGCCGGCGGTGACACTCGCGAAGAAGCTCGTCGATGATGGCCGTTTGGGCCGCGTCTTCCACTACCGGGCAAATTTTCTGCAGGATTGGACGATCTCGGCCGACCTGCCGCAAGGCGGCACCGGCCTGTGGCGGATCGACGTGCGGGCCGCCGGCAGCGGCGTCACCGGCGACTTGTTGGCGCACTGCATCGATACGGCGCTATGGCTGAACGGCCCGATCAAGAACGTCACGGCCATGACCGAGACATTCGTGAAAGAACGCAAGCACACGGAATCGGGCAAGGTTGAGCCAGTCGGAATTGATGATGCGTGCGCATTTTTGTGCCGCTTTGCAAATGGCTCACTGGCGATCTTCGAATCGACGCGCTACGCCCGCGGCCACAAGGCGCTGTACACTTTCGAAATCAACGGTGCCGACGCTTCGATTGCCTGGGACTTGCACGACCTGCATCGTCTCAGCTATTTCGATCACCGCGACGAGTCGATTGTGCGCGGCTGGCGCTCGATTCATGTCAGCGACGGCGACATGCCTTACATGGGAAAGTGGTGGGTGCCGGGTCTGCAGATAGGTTACGAGCATTCGTTCGTCCACCACGTAGCGGACTTCCTCGAGGGTCTGGCGAAGAATAAGCCCACTTCACCCACGTTCCGCGAAGCGCTGGAGACGCAAAAAGTCTGCGACGCCGTGCTCACAAGCGCCAAGAGCGGACAGTGGGTAAAGGTTGCCTAAGAGCGTGTCGCTGCTTCAAGGCGCGTTTCTGCGTTACGGATTTGCCGACCATTCGTTTTGCGGATTTGCGACAAGTTCGCTGGATCGTGTTCCTTGAATCGCGCGAATCGCGGCCTCTTCCGCCGCGATCGACTCAAAGCCCCCATGCCACGTCGCTGCCAATTCCGCTCTCCATTTGGCGCCCGGTTTAAGCGTTACAACGCGTCCACTTCGCCTTTCGAAGGAGTGCGGATTGGGAAAGTTTGTGGCCGGTTCGATGCCCAGCACGTAGCCATCGCTTTCGGCCGCGGTGTTGCGCCAAACTGTGAAGCAGGGCAGCGCACGCTTGGAATAGCGCAGGCTGACAGCCTCGTCCTCCACGAGTCCGCTTACGAGCACGCGGGTGTCGCCGGCGTCGTCGGCGAGTAAATCCACGAGATAGCCTTGTTCCGCCGAGCCAGGCTGCGGCGGCGGCATGATGTTCCAGTTTTCAATGCCTTCGCGAGCAGCGACCTGCGTCCACGGCGCTGCCGTGGCGATAGGCGCAGTGATCGTTGCGCCCGGCTGCAACAGCGGCTGGCCGATGTTGAAGTGGTAGAGCATCTGCATCGTGGCATCGCGGCCGCCGATATTTTCAACTTCGTCGGTCCATGTGAATTCGTTGGAGCCCGGCGCCGTTGTGAGCGTCGTCGTAAGCCGCAGGCTCTGAAAATGAAACCGCGTTTCGTCGATGACGCCGCGCAACGAAATTTGACCGGCGGTTTCATCGACTTCGAGCTCGACCCGATGGGCTGGCAGGTTCGCGATGCGGCCGTGCAGCGGGTAGAGCAGCTTTCCGCTCTTGTCGAAGTCGGGTGCGCCGTTGCTTTCCAAGCCGCAGCGGCACAAGAGCTCGTCGAAGCCTTCGAGCCAGCCCAGGCCGGAGGGATCGAATAGCGGCACGAATGCCGGATGCACCGGCCCGCGCACGGGTGATCGCCAGCCCAGAACCTTTTCGCCGCGGCGCACTCGCCAGATGCCCATCCCGCGCGTAGGCAGCACGTCGATCGTCATGTGGCCGTTGTCGAGCTCGACGATATGCACGCCTTGCGAGCGGCCGCCGTGAACACTTTTCATGTGTACGCGCCACGGCGACGTGTCGCCACGACGATTTTCGAAGACTGCCCCGTCCCGGCAGATGCCTTCACTCGCGTCAATCAGTACGTGGCGATCGATCATCAGATATGTAAGAGAACCCCCGGCAGAGCCGGGGGCTGTCGGCGCTTTATTCGACGATAAACGCTATGGAGTTTCCGCGTCCAGCCTTTCCAATCGAAACTTGCGAAATCGCACGGTCATCGGCGGGCCTTGATGCACTTGCAGCGCGAGGATGCCGGAGGTGACGCTTTTTTCCGCGTCGTTATCGGTGGTTTCGCTCATCAGCTTGCCGTTGATCGTGTGCCGCAAGTGCGGGCCGCGGGCTTCGATAATGTATTCGTTCCAGCCGTCGGACTTAACGCTTTTGATGAGTTCGTCCGCATCGGCGAAGCGAGTTGCCATCGGCTTGCCGTCGCGGCCGATCGTGACGCGCTCGCCGCGATTGGCAAGAATGCCGCGGCCGCGCTCATCATACAAAATCCCGGTGTACACGGGTTTGGAATCGATGTCGGCCTGGTAACCGCCGACGATCCATTTTTCAGGATCGACGACTTTGCTGCGATATTGGACGCCGCTGTTGCCGCCCTCGATCTGGTATTCAAGTGTCAGCCGGAAGTCGCCAAGCTCGCCGTCCTTCCAGATGAGGAATGTGTTGTTCTTGATGGGCTCTTCGGCCGTCGTTCGACCAACGATGGCGCCGTCTTCGACCGACCAAATTTTGGGATCGCCTTCCCAGCC
>DATFGJ010000065.1:0-4356 GCA_035249585.1 Lacipirellulaceae bacterium | reverse complement strand
CTCCTAGCAGCTTTTGACCTCGATAGCTTTACGCAAGGATTTCGTTGACGACGTGCCCATGCACGTCGGTGAGCCGGTAATGTCGGCCTTGGTATTTGAACGTTAGCTGCGCGTGGTCGATGCCTAACAGGTGCAGTATCGTTGCTTGCAAATCGTGCACGTGAACGGCTCCGGGCGTGGCCTCGTGCTTGGTAGGCGAGATCGGATTACCGTGTTCGTCCGCGATGTTGTAGCCGTAATCGTCGGTGCGGCCGTACGTGAGGCCTGACTTGATGCCGCCGCCGGCGAGCCAGATGGTGAAACAGCGCGGGTGATGGTCGCGCCCGTAATCAGCCGCGGTGAGCGCGCCCTGCGAATAGGATGTGCGGCCGAACTCGCCGCCCCAAACAACCAGCGTGTCGTCGAGCATGCCGCGCTGCTTCAGGTCGATCACGAGCGCGGCCGACGCTTGATCGGTTTCGGCGCACTGCTGACGGATGCCGGCGGGCAGGCCGCCGTGGTGGTCCCAACCTTGATGATAAAGCTGAATGAAGCGTACCCCGCGCTCGGCGAGCCGCCGGGCTAACAGGCAATTGGCGGCAAACGTGCCGGGCGTGCGGCTGTCGGGGCCATATAAGTCGAACGTTGAATCCGTTTCCTTCGACAGGTCGGCGACTTCCGGCACGCTCGTCTGCATGCGGAACGCCATTTCGTATTGCGCGATGCGCGATTCGATCTCGGGGTCGAGCTCTTTTTCGAACTGATGACGGTTGAGCGAGTTCAGCTTTTCAAGCATGGCCTGTCGGCCGGAACGGCAGATGCCGTCGGGATTGCTCAAATAGAGCACGGCGTCCCTTCCGGGCCGAAGCTGCACGCCCTGAAATTTCGAATCCAGAAAGCCGCTCCCCCACAACCGGGCATACAGCGGCTGATCAGCCTGGTTGGCCGAGACCAGGACGATGAACGAGGGCAGGTCGTCGTTCATCGATCCGAGTCCGTACGACAGCCAGGAGCCAAACGAAGGCCGGCCGGCGATTTGCGAGCCGGTTTGGAAAAACGTGATGGCCGGATCGTGGTTGATCGCCTCGGTGTACATCGAGCGGATGATGCAAATGTCGTCGACAATGCGACGATGGAAGGGCAGCAGCTCGCTCAACCAGGCGCCCGATTCGCCGTGCTGGGCAAACTTGAAATGCGATCCGGCCAGAGGAATTGATGCTTGTTGGGCCGACATCCCTGTCAGCCGCTGACCGCCACGGACATGATCGGGCAATTGTTCGCCGTTGTGTTCGTTGAGCAGCGGCTTGTAATCGAACAAATCCTGCTGCGCCGGCCCGCCCGACTGGAAGAGATAGATGACGCGCTTTACGCGCGGCGGAAAATGCAGGCCGCCAAGCTGCCCGGCTTTGATGCCCGCCGCGCGGGCAAGGCTCGGCATCGATTCGCCAAGCAGCGTCCCCAGCGCAAGGCCGCCAATCCCGGCCGCCGATGTGCCAAAGAAATGCCGCCGCGTGATCCGCTGGAGATTTTCAAATGGAGTAGAATAGTGCATGATCCGCTCAATCTAATCCGAGAGCGGTTGTGTCAGCAATCGTTTGGAGACTTGTCGTCTAACCCAACCTTTTGTCGAGCCCGCACGCGAACCTCAGCCCAGGTAGAGGCGGGCATCCGGCCGGCGTCGTATTCTGCGGAGCGTTTTTGGGCCTCGGCGATCCATTCCTCGCTCGGCGCAGGCCATTCCTTCGGTGCGACGTGTCCCAAAGCGCATGGATCAAAAGGATTCGATCAGTCGGCGGCAAGCCTTGCGGCGCGCCCAAAACCTCGTCAAAACTGATCATTCGATTCCCTCAAGTGCTTGGTACGGAGGATAAATTCGTTTTGATCGCTCATCGATGACCAATTTCTGCAGATGTCGACAATGGCGCTTTGGTCGGCTGATCAGTCGGTGGATTTGACGTTTTCCTCGAAGCCATTTCCTTCCGTTGCAGTTCCGGCAGCCGTGCGAGGAGCTCCTCGCGGTGACGATACAGAACGGCCAGGAACTCCTCGTCGTCAACGTCCCAAAGGGTCCGGCCAGTTTGATCAACACTGAGCTCACCTAGCCATGCCAGCAACTGGCCGAAACGCACATCATCGGAAAGTTCGCACAACTCTGCCAGTACAGCCAAAGCGTCTCGCTGAACTGTAGGGATCATGGCAATACGTCTCCAATTTTAGGCTGGTATGCAAAAGCTCGGTTGAGGCGCCCGGCTATCTCAACGCGGATTAACGTGCCCGGAGCCAGTTTGGCAGCGCGCGTCGCGCGCGTCACTCCATTATACACCACGAGTTCTCCATCCGACGATTCGTATACAATCAGCGGCGGCATGCCGGTAGTTGCACGGCCGTACAAGGCGATTTGCCTCTGCAATTTTGCTGGGTCAGCACCCTGCTGCCGAGAAGGTGGAAGACGCAGCTCGCGCGGATCGACATCACGAAACTCCGGCATGCAAACAGTGTAGCGACGTGGCGCTTATGCGAGCAATTCCTTCACCACCCGCGCCGGTTCCACCCCGGTGAGGCGCTGGTTGAGGCCTTGGAACTTGTAGGTGAAGCGTGCGTGGTCGAAACCCAAGAGGTGCAAGATCGTAGCGTGCAGGTCGCGCACATGCATGCGATCGCGCGTGACGTTGAAGCCGAACTCGTCGCTTTCGCCGAACGTGATGCCGCGCTTGACGCCGCCACCGGCGAGCCACATCGTGAACGCGTTGGGGTGATGGTCGCGGCCGTCGTTGCCTTCGCCCTGAACCATCGGAGTGCGGCCGAACTCGCCGCCCCAGACGACGAGCGTGTCGTCGAGCATGCCACGTTGCTTCAGGTCCTTGATTAATGCGGCGCTGGCCTGATCGGTCCGCTGGCAGTTCTTTTCGATGTCCGCTACTAAATTGCCGTCCTGGTACCAGGCCTCATGAAACACTTCCACGAACCGCACGCCGCGCTCCACAAGTCTGCGGGCCAACAGGCACGTGGCCGCGAACGAGGGCTTCCCCGGCTCGGCGCCATACATCTTCAGAACGTGCTCTGGCTCGCGCGAGATATCGATCGCTTCGGGCGCGCTGGCCTGCATACGGAAGGCCATTTCGAAGGAGTTGATTCGCGTTGCGATCTCCGGGTCGCCCACTTCCTCGAGGTGCTGCGTGTTGAGCGTGTTGATTGCATCGAGCGATTCGCGCTGCAGCTCGTTGTCGACGCCCGGTGGATTGGAGAGAAACAACACCGGGTCGCCGCTAGAGCGGAATGTCACGCCCTGGTACACGGTAGGCAGAAAACCGCTGCCCCAGTTCGAGTTGCCGCCGCTGGGCCCTTTGGCGCCCGTGCTGAAAACCACAAAGCCCGGCAAATTCTGCGATTCGGAGCCCAGGCCGTACAGCGTCCACGCACCCAAGCTCGGCTTGCCGAACTGTTGCGAGCCGGTGCTCATGAGAATCTGGCCGGGTGCGTGATTGAATGCGTCGGTGGCCATCGATTTCACGATGGCGATGTCGTCGACTACCGTGGCCAGGTGGGGCAGCAATTCTGAAAGCTCGGCTCCGGACTTGCCGTGCTTGGCGAACTTGAACCGCGGCCCGAGGAGCTTGGAGCTGGGATTGATGAACGCGGCTCGATAGCCCTTCACAAGTTCGGCCGGCGGCAGCGTGCCATCATACTTGGCCAGCTGCGGTTTATTGTCGAACAATTCGAGGTGGCTTGGCGCGCCGGCCATGAACAGGAAGATCACGTTCTTGGCGCGCGGCGAAAAATGCGGCTGCTTTGGCGCAAGCGGATCGGCGGCCGCAGCAACGGCGGGCCGAACGCCGGCCAGCTGCCCGAGGGCGATCGCACCGAGGCCCACGCCGCACTCCTTGAGGAACCAGCGCCGGGCAAGTGCCCGCGGCGGAATGTTTCGATAGAAATGGTCTTGGCAGTTCATAGTAGGCTGTCAGCTTTCGGCTATCGGCTTCGGTCACCAGCTTTCTGGCTGACAGTCGATAGCCGACAGACAAGCATTCACTCCTTGGTAATCGTCTCGTCCAGGTTCATCACGACGCGAGCGAGCGCCGTCCAAGCGGCCAGCTGCGCGGGACTCGTGTCGTCGGAAAGTTCTGAGCGTAATCTGTCTTTGTCGTTGTCATCACTTGAGATCAGTGGCCATGGGTCGACACCGTCGCCGTTGAAGCGTTGCAGTAGCTTGTCGAGGAATTCCTGCAGCACTTGTAACTCTTCCTCGTGCGGCTCGCGCGACAAGCAGGAGAGCACCACGAACTCAAGGCGCTCTGTATCGCTGCTGCCGCCGTCAGTCACCGTCTTCATCGCCAGTGCCCGCGCACATTCCATGAACAGCGGCTCGTTCAGCGTGGT
>DATFGJ010000064.1:0-4079 GCA_035249585.1 Lacipirellulaceae bacterium | reverse complement strand
CCGTCGGCCACCCACGGCTTGATCAAGTCGAAGGTGGCTCCATCCCAACCAACAATGAATACACGCGTCATAATTCCGATTTCGCTCCCTTAAATCCAACTTCGCCTAAGAGCATTTAACAATTTGAACCGCCAAGAACGCTAAGTGCGCCAAGACAACCCAAGAAGCTCACAGTCTTACTTGGCGATCTTGGCGTGCTTGGCGGTTTTATTCATTTTGTTAGAACGTTCATTCTTCTCTTCGTTTGCGATTGTCGGCTCGGCACGAGGTCTAGCTGATGTATCCCAAGGCTTGCAATCGCCGTGCAATGAGCTCCGACTCGTCTTCCGTGAATACATGCACCTCGTCGCACAATTCCTCATACAATCCCGCATCGACGCCTTCGCGCTGAACCGGACTCGATGAAAGAAAATCTTCGTCCAGCGCTTCATTCAGTACGCGGCCGTCCATATCGTCGGGAATCGGGGCGCCCATCAGGTGCAAGACGGTCGGCGCAACATCGATGATTCGAGCATTGTTGAACGTGATGCCCTGCCGCACAGGTCCGCCGCTGGCGATGAATACGCCATCCAGGCGATGCGAGCCGGCGAACTCCACGCCGCCTTGGATTGGCGTCGTGGAGCGTTCGATGTTTGGCATGTTGGATCCGGCCGGCTCGCTTTGTTCTAGCAAGAACCCATCCTCCCACCAGGATGGAAGCACGTGCGGCGCGCGATGCGTGTGGCGTCCATGGTAGATTTCATGCGGGCGGTAACAATTGGTGATCACCGGCCGCCCGCTGGCTGGGTCAACTAACGATGCCAAAACATCTTCAATCTGCTGCAGCATCTCTCCATTCGCGCCGCCATTCAGCGTCTGCGATCGATTGAGCCATATCGCTGGACTGGAGCGGTAGGCCTCATTGACGTAAGCGGCCGTGCGCTGCCAGTCGACCTTGGCCTCGTCGAGGTTTTCAAACCACGCCCGGAGCCTGGGGAAGAGTCCGGCAAGCATTCGTTTCGAATCCGAACTCAAAGTCGAGCGCACGACTCCGTCAAGCCATCCGGCCATCTTGCGGGTGGCCGTTCGTTTGCACGCCGCCTCCTCAAACTTCAACAGGCCAGCATCGCGCAATACCTGGTTCAGCCGCAGGCGGATGTTGGAGGTCGGCCCGAAGCCATGGTCCGACATGACAATGACCACCGTGTTCTCGTCGCATTCCTCGAGCAGCGTTCCCAATTGCCGGTCAATGTGGATGTACGTGTCGCGAATCGCGTGCTGAAATTCTTTAGCGCCGACTGGATCGTATTTGTCGTGCTCCGGATCCATAAAGTGCCAGAAATGGTGCTGCACTTGATCGGTCGCCCCATAGACGATCATGCGGAAGTCGCACCCGCGCCTTCGGCTGAGCTGGCGAAAAGCGGCCGTACGTGCCGTCTCGGCTTCGAAAATATCCACTAGCTGCCGGCGACGGCGCTCGTTCGTGCGCATATTGCCGAGGTGCTGCTGGTCGATGCGATAGCGTATGCCAGCTTCTTTGAGCTCATGACGAATCTCGACCGGATACATGAACGGGCTGTGCTCGTGCGGCGTATCCAGGCCCGAAATCAGAAAGCCATTCACGGGCTCCGGCGGATACGTCATGGGCACGTTGACCACTCCCACGCGTCGTCCGTGCCGGCTCAAGCAGCCCCACAACGTTTCCCCGTCGCGAAACGTGGCGTTCGTGAACTTGAAGCCGCGGCCGTCCCGGTCCGGCTCGACGAAATCGAACAGGCCGTGCTTGCCGGGATTCTTGCCGGTCATAAAGCTCGACCAGGCGCAGGGCGTAATCGGCGGAATCGTGGATTCCAGCCGGCTATGCGCACCGCTGTCGAGCAGCTGGGCCAGATTGGGAAGGTGACCTTCAGCAACCCACGGAAGAATCAAGTCGAACGTCGCACCATCGAGCCCGACAATCAATACCGAGTACTCACGCGCTGGCATGAACTGCACCCTCCAAATAGCGGTTACTGTTGAAGGCGACCGCATCCGTGGGTAACACCTCAGGCGACGGCTCATGGACTCGCGGCCGGCCGGCAATCTCTGGCCACCGTCGCGTTTCCTTCAGCAGGCGTACGTAGGCCTGGCACAACTGCGCGGCAACCGCGCGCCGGTCGTGCCTTGCGCGCACGAAGCGATTCCCGCCGGCCGCCAGCCGTTCGCGAAGCGGCGCGTCGTTGAGCAGCCGGACTATTCCCTTGCCCAGCGCCGGGCCGGTATCTTCACCCACCAGCCAGACATGTTCGCCGTGCGAAAGTCCGCTCGCCGAACTGGCAAACATGACGCACGGCCGCTGCGCCGCCATGTAGTTCAGAAGCTTGATCGGGAACCCGGGAGCGCCGGGGCGTGGCACGACCGCCACGTCGCAAATCGACAATAGCCGTTGGCCCTTCTCCATATCGGACGGAACCCTGAGAATGAGGCTCTTGGCAATGCCCAGACGCGACGCTTCTCGACGAATGGCCTCCTCGTGCTTCTCGTTGCGGATTGTCGAAAGCAACAACAGCTTGGCACGCGGTATCCGGCGCAGAACGTACGCCATCGCGCGAAGCAGCAGGTCCAGCCGTTGGAATTGGTCAATCACGCCGGAGTAGAAGACGATGGGGTCGTCGCCAACGCCCAGTTGATTGCGGAGTCGCTCGCGATCGCATGTCGGCCGCTGATCGACGTCGATGCCGAAATTCAGCACCGGCTCCGACCTGCCCGCCAGTCCGCGAGCGAGCAAAAACTCCTGCAGATTCACGCTGTGCGGGATGCACCGGTCGCCTAATCGCGGAACCGTGCGGTCGAGCAGCCAGGCCAGCCCGTTGGCCAACCGCTTCGAACGAAAGAAGTTGTAACTGGCTAGCTCATCGCCCATTTGGTTGTGTGCGCTATACAGTACCGGGCGCCGTACCACGGGCCGACAACACGCCGCCACCAGGGCGGCTTCGTAACCGTGAGCATGGATCAAGTCGAGCTTGTGGCGAAGGATTGTGCGGATCGCCGTGAAGATCATTTGGAAATCGTAAAGCGGCCTGTAGCGCGTCGGCCCCACGATCACTCCGCGTTCACCGGTCCAATCAGGGATGCGATGCAGTTGGACCCCCGCAAGCGGCAGGTTTTCGCCAATGTGGTACGTAACGACGTGCACCTCATGGCCGCGTTCGGCAGTCGCCTCGACGAGCTCGCGGATCGAGCCCGGCGTTCCGTGATTGGCTGGAAACGGGCAAGCCGCCAGAACACAGACTCTGAGTCGCGGCTCAGTCTCTGCCGCAGCGTTCGAACTCGAACTGGATTTGGGCCGAACAAATCTTCGAACGCGCAGCGCGCGAAGCTGCAGATGCGAAGGTAGATTCCTCATCACGAGCCTCCCTCTAAGCCTGAAACCTATCGCCCGCGTTTTCTGAACGCTTGCTCTTCGCTGTTCATCTGAATTGACGACTTTTGCAGATCGGCTTGCTCCTCCCGGTTTTGTAGAACCACAGGGGCGGCGGCCACCAACACGCTTGGTTCCGCCTTCCCGACGTATAGGGCGCACGCTAACTTGCGAGACACTGGTAACATGGCTTGCTTTGGTAATTTGAGTATTTTAGAAAATATCAGTATACTTATGACTCTGAGGTCAATCTAGGAAATACGTGGTCTAAATGCGATCAGGATGGGTGTGCCTCGACCGTAAAGTCGTACTAGAATATGAGCCCTTGTCAACCACCCGAATTTGACAACACGGCAGAATGGACCTCCCCGTCGGAATGTCGCCCTTGATAGCAAAGGCGGTGCCATCGCGTATCTCCCAAACGAGCAATATCATCTAAAACCTTATTTCTGCCGACCTTCGGCAAATACTAATGGGCCCCTGTGACCTCATTTACGCACAGCCAGTTAAACGAATTGATCCGGCGACCCGTCGCGTGCAAACGAGATTCGTTCGCCGATTTTTGCCCAGGAAGCGCGCCCCGACTGCCCTTAGCAGCGGCAGTGAGTGCGGTCGCTCAACAGGGTGCTCGACCTGGAACTCGATGTTCTTGGGTCCGACATTTTGGCCTCGAAATTGCAAGGACGCCGTCCCGCACAAC
>DATFGJ010000063.1:0-5913 GCA_035249585.1 Lacipirellulaceae bacterium | reverse complement strand
AATCGGCGAGCTGGAACCGGGCACCTCGGAGTATGAGCAGCAGCTCACGCTGGAACGACAGCACATCGCGCGCCTGTTCTACCATGATCTTTGGCGCGCGCTGCGGTTCGTTGCGATCTATGACGGCTACGTGGCAGAATCAATGAACGTCGAACGGTTTATGGATGTGCTGGGCCTTTTGGAATTCGAGGTTTTCAACCGGCGCCCAGTGTGGGGCCCGCGGAAGGCTCTTGTTCAGATGGACGAACCGATCGATCTGAAGGACCATTTATCGTCGTACAACGCCGACAAGCGCGGGACGGTCAAGCACGTAACCACCATGCTCGAGTCTTCCGTGCGTCAGATGCTCGAGGAACTCGAAGTCGAATGCCAGCCGCTCCATCCGTGACGCGCGCCGCATCGAGCGGCTCGTTCCCATAGCTTTTCCCGTGCTCGCTGCATCGGCTGCTCTTCCTTGGGTGCATTCGCAATGCCGTGCCGAGCGCTGCGAATGCAATTAAACCTAGCGTTAAGCTGCCCGGTTCGGGCACCGCCGTGAGATTCTCGACCGTCCATGAGTAATCGTCGTCGGCGAGGATCGGCCGATCGATTCTGAAATAGCTCGGGTGGCCCAAGATGCTGTTGAATTGGGCCTCGATCACCAGATCGTCCGAGTTAAGCGCTTGTTGCAATCGGTCGAACATTGCGTCGATGGTGAGGAAGTCGGCGGGGCTGCGCGCTTCGAGTGTCTGTGCGTCGACCACGGACGCGATTGCGTCCATGCGAACCGATACGATCGCCGGCCGCACGGTCTCTGGAGTGCAAAAACAGTTTAGCTGCGCCTGATAATCGTAGTTCGTTATGTTGTGGGAGTCCCACAGCGCGCGGTTGGCGTCGAGTTCGCTTTGATCGATCGCGAAGGCCGCGACGGCAGGTGTCATGGACAACGCGAAGAGCGCTCGAAAAAGTAACGGGAGTGTTGGGCGGCGTGCCGCTAACCTTTGTGTTTTCATTGAAAGCCTTTCATAGGATTCATTAGCGATATCTTGCATCTTGTGCAGTTAAAACGGAAGCTGCCAATTGCGCTTCGCTGGGCCTCCCGGCTCTGATAGGCCGATTGGGGAGCCTATTTGTCACGGCTTCGTAAGATTCGAAAGGCGGTTGCAACACTCTGCAATGCAGGCCGAGACAACCTCCCTCCGCAGCCGTCTACGCAAGGGTCGACGCCGATGGCATTGGCGTATTCCTGCAACAGCGTGCGGACGGTTTGCATCTCGGCTTCCGACGTCGCATGGCGGATAGGCATTGCGGCGGCATCTACGCAAATTCGCCGGTCCTTAGGTTTCGTGGCATGCAAGTTTCCGAAAGCATTCAGTTGACGTTATAATGCCGGCCGGTTTCGGGGCCAATGTTCATCGGTTCGCGCCTGCGATGCCTTGCCGTCAAGCGATGCGGTAGGGCAGAGGGTTGGCCGAAAGGAGTAGCTCATGATTCGATTTGAGTTCGTTGCATGCCTGGCAGCCCAGTCTCTAGCGGGCGTCCCGCGGATTCACATCGAGTGGCGGTGCTGTTTTCTGTCTTGCGCTCTAAGCCTGGTTCTCTTCTTGCCCGCACGCGCGGCAGTTTTTTACCCGTTTCCGGACGACGAAAGCTACGATCTGGTGAATGGCGTTTCGCCGGATGGCCGCATCATCCTTACCTCGCGGCATACTTGGACGCCGTCGGGTGGCCTGGTGCCGTTTTCACCTGGAGGGTCCGACGTCTACAGCCGCGATATTTCCAACAATGGCGTGGTGATCGGGCTATGGTGCGGGCCTAATACGGGCAGTTGCTACGAAGCATTCCGCACGCCGGCGGGAGGACCAATGCAAGGTTTGGGCGCGTTCGACAATTCTGCGAGCGATGCATTTGCCGTCACGCCCGACGGAGGCGTCGTCGTCGGAAACGCGTCCTCGCAGACCGTAACACAAAGCTTTCGTTGGACCGAAGCCACCGGCATGGTTGGTCTGGGACACCTACGGCAGCCGGGGTTGTACTCGCACGACGGTGCCTTCGGCGTCTCCGCCGATGGCTCAGTCATCGTGGGTCAATCGGGCGACGACATGATTTTGGAAGCGTATCGCTGGACCGAGGCCACGGGGATGACTGGGCTGGGCGACCTGGCGGGAGGTACGTTCAACAGTAGTGCGAAGGGCATTTCAAGTGACGGCCAAGTGATCGTCGGTTTTGCGACCGGCGCGCAAGGATTGGAAGCGTTCCGCTGGACCGAGGCCACCGGCATCGTCGGCCTGGGCGAATTGCCCGGCGGTGACTATTACAGTTCGGCGGTTGCCACAACGGCCGACGGCTCAATCATCGTCGGCCAGAGCCGTACGAGCTTGGGCAACGAAGCGTTTGTCTGGGATGCGGCGCACGGCATGCGGAACCTGCGGGAAGTCCTCATTTCGGAACACGGACTTGGTGCGGTCCTTGCCGGCTGGACGCTTACGGACGCCTTGGACATCTCGAATGACGGCAACGTAATTGTCGGGTACGGCTACGACCTCGCAGGCGAACTTGCAGGCTTCGTGGTCGTCATTCCGGAGCCGGCGACAGCGCTAATCGCCACGGTTGCGTTGTTCCCGATCATCGCTTCGTGGCAGCGCCGACCGCGGAGCGCCTCAACATCGATTCTTTGAGGAGCACTGAGATGTTGCGCACGATTGTTGTGGTAGTGTGTTGGGTCGGATTCGCTGCGTCCGCAATGGCGGAAGTGGTTGAATTCGTGGTTGATCCTGTGCTCACGCGATGGGAACTCGATGGCTCCTATTATCGTGGGGGATTGAACAAGGCGAGTTTGCCGCCCAATCGCCGGGCAGCGAAATCACCTCGCTCGCAGGCGTTCTGCGAGTCGATCTGACGCCGACCACGATTCAGTTTCTGCCCGGCAGCGTGCTGGATGCAGTCACTCAGGCGGTTCCGCAACAACCCGACATCAACGGCGGCCCGGGCGTCGCCGTGGCCGATTACGGGGTGGCGTCGCCGACGTTGGGCACGCCTGCGCCCATTTTTGCGGTGCGCGACTTTGGATTCACGCTGTCTAGTCCCGTCATTCCACTTGTCGAGCTTGAGTCTAGATTGCAGTTTGCCGAAGATTTGCAAGCCGTCCTTAATGCGCGCATCGATTACGATCTCGGTTCTGCCGCGGGCTCGCATTCGTTCACAAACTGGCAGCGAGGGTTCGACAACGATAACGTCGCTCGGATCACCACCGACGGATTGGTCCAGACGATTCGTATGCAGAATTACCTGGGCGAGATTATCGCGCTACAGAGTCCGGCCGATTCATCCTTCGTATGGTCAGGTCCGATCGTGGCGACACGAGTAATTCCAGAGCCGAGCGGCCTGTTGCTCGCCGTCATTGCAATTGGATTTGGGTTGCGCGGCCGCCGTTGCGCTGTGCCCGCGCAGTAAACTAGATCGGCTCGTAAAAATCCAGCCGGTTGCCGAACGGGTCTTTGATCGACATGGCCCATTCACCCCAGGGTTGGCGTTCGACGCCGGGGCGGGCGTTTTTGTAGCGCTTGGCGATGAGCTCCTGCTGGTAGGCCTTCACATCGGTTGTTGCGATTCGCAGCGCGCCGCCCGGGTTGCAGTCGCCGTGATGCTCCGATAGGTGGATGATGCAGTCGTCCTTGGAGACCTCCATGTACAGCGGAAGGCCGTCTTCGAAGCGGTGCTCCCAATCGATTTTGAAACCCAGGAAATCGACGTAGAACTCGCGCGCCTTGGCTTCGTCGAAGCTGCGCAGGATGGGCGTAACTTTTCCGAGCGTCGTCATGATGGCCTCGAGTCGGGTGAGCCCTGCGCCCGCCGGCAATCATAACGCGCCCGAATCGCCGTGTCAGGAAGCCGGAGTTTCCACTTCCAGCTCGAGTTTCTGCCGAGCGCGCTGAATGAGTAACAGGCCAATCGACAACGCGATGGCGAACTTCGGCAGGAAACGCAAGAGCCAGGCGGAGGACTGGCCGATGTCGAAGCCGAGCATGAACTGGCCGGTGTCGGGTTCGGTGGCGATGTTGTAGGAAGTTTGGAACATGCCGCACACGACGGCCAGAAGCGTGCAGCCGATGACCGGCCAGCGCCAATCTAGCGCGTTGCGGCGGTACGTGCGGCAGAGCAGCCAGGCCGCCGTTAGCGGCGGGAAGACGACTACGTACCAGCTCAAGAGCGCCAGCAGCACGGCTTGCCACCAGATAAAGTCGGCCGGGTTGGCGAAGGTGGCTTCGGACCAACCGAGCACATGCGTGCCGACCAAAGATATGACCCAGGTTACTGCCCAGAACGCAACGGCGTAGGCAACGAAACAGGCCACGAGTAGCGGCAGCGGGCCGAGTAAATACGTGACGAGCGGATGGCGCCCCCAGAAGCTGCGCGCATGATATTGCTCGGCGGCGAAAAGCGCCAGTTGCGCCGGCTCGCCCAGTCGCTGTTCCAGATCTTGCTGTTCCAGATTTTCCGGTTCCGGATTTTCCGGTTCAAATTGCAGCTTCCGTGCCGCTCCCATGGAGGTGCTCCTTTCCTCGAGAAGGTCGTTGAAATGATCGTCGAGTTCCGCGACGAGCCGCTCGATGTACGCTGGCGGCAAACCGCCGCGGCGCAGCTCGCTGCGAAGCTCTTCATGCGACAGCTGATTTTCCATCGTCGGCTCCATGCAAAACCTGGTTCACGGCCGCCGAGATGCTTTGCCAGGCGGCCGCGCGCCCATGAAGGCGCTTGCGCCCGGCGGCAGTGATGCGATACACGACGCGGCTGCGACCGCCCACGATTTCGCGGCGGCTCGCCAGGTGGCCTTCGTGCTCCAGGCGATGAAGGATTGGGTAGATACAACCTTCGCCGAATTCGAGCACGTTGCCTGTCGACTTTTCAATTGCCCGCAGCAACTGGTAACCGTACATCGGCCGCCGCGACAGCAGTTGCAGCACAACAAGCTCAGGCACGCCGTTGAGGTAATCGGGATTGGGTTTTTTCGTCATGGTGCGGAGGTATACATCGAGGTTCGAGGTATAGCAAGGGCGGTTTGGAGCGTGCAGGTTAAGGGACGCGGCTTTCTTACGCGGCGTAGCCGCCGTCGATGAGCAGGGCGGTGTCCGTAATGTTGCGGCCGGCTTCGCTGGCCAGGTGGGCAACGAGCGCGGCAACTTCGTCGGCGGTGCCGTAGCGGCCCAGCGCTGTAGAGCGGCGCTGTTTGTCGGCGCCCTCGCCGGTGGCCGGGTTCATGTCGGTGTCGATTGGGCCGGGCTCGACGACGTTCACGCTGATGCCGCGCGGGCCCAGGTCGCGCGAAAGGCCGCGAGTGAGGCCGACGAGCGCCGCCTTGCTCATTGCGTAAAGCGACATTCCGGGCGCCGACACGCGTTCGGCCAGGCAGCTGCCGATGTTGATGATGCGGCCGCCGCCCTCCATGTATCGGATCGCTGCCTGCGTGGCGACGATGGCCGCGCGGACGTTCACGGTCCACATGCGCTCCATCTCATCGAGCGTCGCGTCTTCGAACGGCGAGGGGATGAAGATGCCGGCGTTGTTCACCAGGATATCGAGCCGGCCGAGCGCGGCAGCGGTCTTTTCCACTGCGGCCGTGACGGCCGCCGGATGGGCGCTGTCGGCGTGAATCGCGAGGCCGCGGCGGCCAAGTCGCTCGATTTCTGCCGCGACCGCATTCGCATTTTCGGCGGCGCTCACGTAGGTGATGGCGACATCGGCGCCGTCTTGTGCGAGCCGCCGGGCGATCGCTGCGCCGATGCCGCGGCTGCCGCCGGTCACCAGCGCAACTTTATTGGCGAGTGACGACATGGTCCGTCCTTTTTCAATGTGCGACCATTATGCCACAGAGGACACAACGAACACAGCGGGCAGGAACTTGGAACACTAATAGCCACTAATCCGCGCTAATAC
>DATFGJ010000062.1:0-4132 GCA_035249585.1 Lacipirellulaceae bacterium | reverse complement strand
GCCAACTCCCGATGCCAGCGCCGACCGAAATTGGGCATGAACCACAGCATGTGGCTCCACAACCGGCCGTCGCGCGGCGTATGCGGGTCGCCTTCCTTGTCGCTGAAGTAGTGATGTTTGCGATGGTTCGCCACCCACGTCAGCACCGAGCCTTCGCCGGAAAGCCCGCCCAGAAACGCCAGCAGCCAACGCACCGGCCGGTAGGTCTTAAACGCACCGTGCGTCAAGCAACGATGGTAGCCCATGCAGACACCCATCGCGCCAGTGAGCACAATCATCACCGCGCAGGCGACGAGCGCTTGCCAGCTGAAATAAAACGGCGCGACCAATGCCAGAACATGCACCAGGCCAATCCATACCACGACCGGCCAATCAATGCCGCGATGCAAGAGCTGCGCAGCGCCCGCCACATGCTCGTGCGAGACGCCAGTTACATTGTTGGCCGCAACATGACCGTTCGCTGCCGACGCACACCCGTTACCGTTCGATCCGACGGGGGGCGAAAAGGTGGCAGCCTGATCGTTTGCAGCGAGGCCGCGGTGGCTCTCGCGTGGTAAAGTGGACTTGGATCGACTCATCGACTGGTATCCCATCCTGTTTAGGTATTCGTTCCCGGCGAAGATTGCTTGCGCTATGCACACGTCGTGCCGAGCGCGCCGAAACGGGTGTTCGGGGGGCCGCATCACTACGTAATGAATCGGTCCTGCAAATCCGGATTCTGAGAGCTTGTTTCAACAACAAGGGAACGACCAATAATAGGCCCCGGCACGTGTGCCGGCTAGCCCAAAGCAGCTTGGTGGCGCAAATAGTCTGGCCTTCCAATGATCATCGAATTGCCGCGCCGACCGAAGGCAAACCACTTAATTGGGGCCGTGCATGCTGTCTATCCGAATCATATCGGAATCGATTGCAAACTTCACAAGGCCGGTGTCATGGGTTCTCACGACATAAGCGCCTTCGTTTTCGTAAGTCGCGATAACCGGCGCGACTGCATCGCCGCGCCCCCCGCTGATTACCACCCATTCGGGCGTGCTCCAAGCCGCAAAGCCGGGCGGGTCGCTATACCGGCTGCCGTGGTGCGGCGCGAGAACGACGTCGCAATCGTACGGCCGCTCGGCGATGACGTCTTCCAATCCGGGCGATTCCAGGTCGCCGGGCAACAACACGCGCTTGCCTCGGTATTCGACCGCCAGCGTGATGCTGTTGGCGTTGTCGTTGCCAAGAACGCCGTCTCGCGGAGGATGCAGGACTTCGATCGCGAGGTCGCGGCCGATTCGCAGCCGGTCGCCGGCCCAAACTTCGCGAACCGGCACAGCAGCGCGGTGAATGGCCCGCCGCAAGACGTCAGTTCCTCCCAATGCGCTTTGATCGCCGAAGCCGTCGAACATCACCGGCGAGACATAAACCGTGCCGACGCGGAATCGCTCGAGAAGGCCAGGCACGGCGTTGTAGTGATCCACGTCGGCGTGCGAAATCACCAGGCCGTCGATTCGCATGATGCCCCGGTGCCAGAGATAGGAAGCAATCGTTTGCGTGGCATATTCGGGCGATGCCAGGGCGCCTGCATCGTAAAGAAGCGTCTCGCCGGTGGGCGTTTCCAACACGACGCACGTGCCGTGACCGACGGCGACGAACGAGCATTCGATCCCCTCGCGCGATGTAGCGCGCGATATCGGAGGCACGAGGCCAACGAGAATCCACGCGCACAGCGCCGCCACTTGCCATCGCGGAGGCGCGAGCGCGCGGCCCCACAGCATCGCTGCTACGAGCATCGCGTAAAAGCCGACAAGCCACCACCACGCGGGACCCGGTGCCCAAAAATGTCCGCCCGGCACGGCTTCGGCCCAGCCGACGACGTGTTCCAATCCGCCCAACGAAGCGCTGCAAATTGCGCCGCAGATTGGCCCCAAAATGGGAATCAGCCAGCCGCCGACGAGCAACAAGAACCCGCTCCACATGGCGGCGATCGCACACAACCAGACGGCCGGGCTGATTAGCACGGCGATCGGCGAGACCACATGGAACTGCGACAATACCAGCGGCAAACTCACCAGCCATACCGCGAATGAAGTCATCAATAACCAGCCCGTCCACTTGAAAGCTGCAGTCGACGTGCGAAAGTACCAGGGCCGCGCCGCGGCGAGCATTTGATCCAAACGATCCGACGTATGCTGTTTGTGGCGCAAATAGAGCGTGCCCACCCAGATCAGCGTCGCCACTGCAAGGAAGCTCAACTGCGGACCGGGGCGAAACAGATCGGCCGGATTGATCGCGAGCACAACGATCGCGGCGCAGGCCAGCGAGTTGAAGCCGGCGCCGCGCCGGCCCGTCCAAGCGGCAATGCAAATCAGGATGCCCAACACGGCTGCCCGCACGACGGGCGGCTGCACTTCGGCTACCAGCGCGTAGCCGATAACGACCACAATGATGATCGCCAAACTCGTGCGGCGCGATATCCATCCCATGCGCATCAGGCCCAAGAGGCCCACGGCCAGAATTGCCACGTTCACGCCAGACACAACCAGCACGTGGATTGTGCCTGTGACGAGATACGGCTCGGTCTGGTCGTAATGCAAGCCCTCGCGCGCACCGAGCAGAATGGCGGAAGCCAGCGCGGCGTGCTGCGGCCCGACGTGCTGGTGCACGATTCGTTTGCCGCCATTGCGCAGCGCGTCCAGCGCTTGAGAGGCGCTCCAACGGCTGCCTGGCCCGAGTATCGTCACGCATTCGGGCGCAGTGCTGCGCATGCGGGCCAGCTGGCGGTCCGCGCGCGCGTGAGCAGCGAAGTCGAATTCACCCGGGTTCTGCGGCGGGCGCGCCCGCCCCAGCTGGCCGAAAACGCGGATTCGCTCGCCCGCGCGCACGCCGAGCAAATGGCCGCCCACTTGAAGCTGGCAAACGCCGGCCGCGGCGCGCCAGGAAGTGCCGTCGCGGACCGCGGTCACCTTCACCAACAAGCGGCTGGTCTCGACACCGGGGATCGCGCGCAGCGGCGTCGCGTCAGGCGCAGCAACGCGCTCGGGCATTTCGAGGGCGACGGCTTCGATACAGGCTGGCGCGGCGTCGTATCGCGCAAATCGGGCGATTTCGCCGCTGCTGAACGTGTTCCACCGCAAGTCGTGCCATGCTGCGGCCGAAAGCACAACGCCGATTAATAGCGGCAACGCCGCTGAGCGATCCCGTCCCGTTCGCCACAGATACCACCATGCGATGAGTAGCGCAGCGGCGAGCGCGCACCACGATGTCGCACTTAGTCCAATGGCATCGGCCGCGTAGCGATTCAGGACAATGCCCAAAGCGGCAGCGATGAGCACGGTGATGAGCGGCTGATAACGCAGCGATTTATCGGCGCCATTCGCAGCGCGCTTCGCCATCGCGAGAGTCGTGCTGGGCGACACTTCTTGACGCAGCGCGATGGAAGCCGACGCATCCATGGGCCGGATTATACTCGAGCCCGAATCTGTTTTCAGCGCGTTGTAGCACGACTCCGGCGAGTCGTGAATCACGGCGTCATCGGACTCGCGCCGCCTAGGACGCAATTGCTTCGAAGGATTCGAAGGCGGAATCGACGACGCCTAGATCCTGGGTGACGGATTCGTCAGATTCCTCGTTAGTCCAGGCCTCACTTGGCTGAGCGCGATCGCGCCGGCCAATGCTGCGAGTGATTGCCCAGTCGACAAGGGCGACGTCGTTCGGGTCGGGCGAGGTCGTAAGCTGCGGGCGGGCAACTGGCCGATGCCGCGCGGTCGAGCTGCGTCCACCGGCAGCGTCCGCAGCGGCAAACGCACCAGCGCCAGCGCCGGCAGAGTCGGACGCGGACGCCGAAGATGTTGCGACGGACGGGGATTTGGCGGGCGTCTTTACGCGGGCAGCCGCTGAGCCAGCGCTCGCCGCCGGCGAACTCTCAGGGGCAGTTGCCGCGGCCAGTGCGCTGCCGCTGCCAGGCGCGAGTTCCATGCCATAGTTCGTGCGCCATAGATCGTAATCGGCTTGGCCAACAACGCCGTCACCGTCGCCGTCGGCGCCGCTGAACGGCGCGACAGTCTGGCCGTCCATCCGGCGCCAGATGAGAACGTCGGCCGTGTCAACGATGTTGTTGCGGTTGTAATCACCCGCCAGCGCGGCCGTGTTA
>DATFGJ010000061.1:0-2710 GCA_035249585.1 Lacipirellulaceae bacterium | reverse complement strand
ATCAGGCCGATGCGGCCGCGGCCGTCGGAATACTTGAAATCGCTCGCCGGCTGGCTGGCGTGCGGGCGGCCGACCGGCACGAGCGGGCCGAACTCGGCTTCGAGGATGCGGCGGATTTCTTGGCCGTCGAGCACGTCGGCGGACTGCCAGTGCTGCTCGGCGTCCAGCGGCATGTATTCGATGAAGCGCAATTCCAGACCGCGCTCGCGGGCGAAACGCGCCAGCGGAAGAATTTCTTCTTCCGTCAGGCCGTGAATGGCGATGGCGTTGAGCCGGATTTGGGCGAAGCCGGCCCGCTGAGCGGCGGCGATGCCGGACAGCACGCGGCCCAAGCCTTCGCGGCGGGAGATTTTTTGAAAAACCTCTTCGCTGAGCGTGTCGAGGCTGATGTTCACGCGCTCCAGGCCGGCTAGTTTCAAGTCGGCCGCCTGCTCTTCGAGGAGGATGCCATTCGTAGTGAGCGCGAGATCGTCAACTCCGGGCAGCGCGGCGAGCATTTTCACAAGGCGCGGCAACTCGGCGCGCACGAGCGGCTCGCCGCCGGTGAGCCGCAGCCGGTGCACGCCCATCTGCGACACCACACGTACGAAACGCGTGATTTCTTCAAACGTGAGAATCTCGTGCCGCGGGCGAAAGCGCACGTTCTCGTTCGGCATGCAGTAGAAGCAGCGGATGTTGCAGCGGTCGGTGACGCTGATCCGCAGGCTGGTGTGCACGCGGCCGAACGAGTCGATTAGAGGCGCGTTGTTGCTAAGCATCATTTTCTGAGCAGATCTTTTAAATAACCACGGAGACACGGAGATCACTGAGGAATCACTTGAGCACCAGTCGAGGAACGGAAATATTTGCGTTGGAGAATTCTCGTCGCGTTGATTTCGATCATTCCTCTACTTAAAGCTCCTAACAAATTGAACCGCCAAGTCGCCAAGTACGCCAAGTAAGACGGAAATCAGCAGTGAATTCCTTGGCGTCCTTCGTGTTCTTGGCGGTTTTATTCATTCTGTTAGATGCTCTTAGTTTTTTTCTCCGTGTCCTCCGTGTCTCTGTGGTTAACTAATCCAGGATGCACCCACTCGGTGGTGCCGTCCGCCCACTCTTCGCGTTTCCAAATCGGTACGTCGCGCTTGAGCGAGTCGATGAGCCATTGGCCGGCAGCGAAGGCGTCGCTGCGGTGTGGCGTGCTGACGGCGATGGCCACGCTGGCCTCGGCGGGCGGCACGCGGCCCAGCCGATGGACCACGATGCATTCTATCACAGGCCAGCGGCGGCGGGCTTCGGCTTCCAACTCGGCCAGCTTGCGCTCGGCCATTTTACCGTATGCTTCGTAATCGAGGGCGACTGTCTGGCGGCCATTGGTGAGTTCTCGCGTCGTGCCGAGGAACAACACGATCGCACCCGCTTGCGGGTGGCTGGCACGCTCGACGATCGTCGCGGTGTCGATTGGTTCGTGGGTGAGTTGGATCACGTTTGTTCAAACGAAAGATGCTCACGCAGAGGCGCGGAGGACGTGGAGATAAACATCTGCCATGTCTTGGCTCAGCGTCCTCTGCGCCGCTCGGCTGAGCTCGCCGCAGGCCTCTGCGTGATGATATTCATAGGAGTACACCCGTTAGCCGCCGCTTACTGGCGGGATCAGGGCAATTTCGGAGCGTCCGTTAATTACAAAATCGTTGGCAGCGTACTCAGCGTCGACCGCCCAAAGCGTGTGGGGCAATAACTTCTGTAGCGCGGGAAACTCTTTGGCAACGGCCAGTCGAAGGTCCGCAAGCGTAGCGCGATCGGCGATTTCTAATTCCAAGGTGTCGCTTCCGGCCAGCTCGCGCGCTGCGGCGAACAATTTCACCCGAACCTTCATGTTAGCACCAGCGGCTGTCCGCGCCCTCGCACCAAGGCGGCAATTTCAGGCATGAGGCCGTACGCCAGTGCCACGAGCTTTATCGGATGCAGCGTCGGCTTGGTGGAGCTTTGTTCCATTTGCATCTTGCACGTGCTGCATTCGGTCATGCCGATTTGAAAACCTCCGTGGCGGATAGTGGATATTAATTCGAGGCCCGCCCGCAGGCTGGCCCGGTAATTATCCCGCTTCACGCCCCACAGGCCAGCGGCGCCGCTGCAGCCACGTTCCAGGCGATTGACGCGCAGGCCGGGCACGAGCCGCAATAGATTCTCGGCCGGCGCTCCCACGCCCAGCGCCCGCAGATGGCAGGGCACGTGGTAGCCGACGGAAATCGACTGGGTCTGGAAGTTGAGATTCAGCCCGCCGCGCTGATGCAGCTGCCACAGGAAATGGCATGCTTCCTGAGTGTGTTGGGCGACCGTCAGTGCGTCCTCATCGTCGTCGAGCAGGATTGGATACTCGTGCGTCAGCGCGAGTACGGCCGAGGGCTCGGTGGCAACAATCGTATAACCTTGCCGCACGGCCTCGGCCAGCATGGCGACGTTGCGGGCCGCGATAGCGCGGGCGGGCTCCACTGCGCCTTGGGCGATCATCGGCATGCCAGCCTCGAGTTGATCGCGCGGCACAAACACGCCGATGCGATTGTGTCGCAGCACGGCCAGGAAGGCGTCTGCCAATTGCGTGTCGAAATGGTTGGCGTAGGTGTCGACAAAGTACACGACTTTTTCGCCGGCGGTGCGATGCGGGAAGTGTAGCCGCCGCAAGGCAGACTGCTGCAAAAAATTGCGGCGCGCGAGTCGCGGCAGCTTTCGG
>DATFGJ010000060.1:0-4918 GCA_035249585.1 Lacipirellulaceae bacterium | reverse complement strand
GTGTGCCGCGACTGCGGCGCGAGCTGACGCGAGGGCAGCAAGTTGTTCAGCCGTGAACGGAACCGCCGCGCCGGGCGCAGGCGCACGCGGTACGAGTGCCTCCGCGATAGCTGCAATTAAATCCTCAATTCCCTGCCCCGTCACGGCGCTCGTGCGAACGATGCGCGACGGGTGCCGCTGGCTCTGCCGGCGCATCAGGGGCTCACTACGAGCCGCATCTCCCGTGTGCGTTTCTTGCAACAGGTCGATTTTATTCAGCACTCGAACTGCGCGCCCGGGCGCCAAGCTCGATAGCGTTGCCGAGACCATTTGGTCGCTTGCGCAGCTGAATGCTGGTTGTCTGGCATCGTCGACGACAATCACGAGGTCGGCGCCGGCCACAGTTTTCGCCGCTAGATCAATTCCCGCCGCCTCCAATTCATCTTCGGCTTCACGAATGCCGGCCGTATCGGCAAGCTCCACCGGCCAGCCGTCGATCGCCGTTGTCGTCGTCACGACGTCGCGTGTCGTGCCGGGCTGCGGCGAAACGATTGCCCGCTGAAACCCGGCGAGCGCGTTAATCAGGCTGCTTTTGCCGACGTTCGTTGGACCGGCAAGCACCACGCGCCAGGGCGCGGCGAGGTGCATTCCAACTTCGCGGTACGCCAATACAGCGTCAATTGCCTCGGCCGCTGGCCGCCAATTCGCCGACTCAATCGCGACGGCAATTTGGCGAATCGCATTAGCAAGCGCGCCATGATATTGGTCGAGCAGGATCGCCGCGGTGCGCGCCGTCAGGGCATCGGCGAGCGCGATGTGTGCCGCCGCCTTCGTTGGATCGGCGTGCGTACGCCGCAGCCAATCCTGCCAGGAAACTTGCCGACAGCCGCGCTGGACAAGCCGTCCGATGAGCGCCTGCACGGCCGCTGTGCCCCCATGGCAGTGGATCTCGATCTCGTCGCGCGATCGCCGGCAGACGATAACTTCTTCGCCTTCCGTGCCGCCGAATCGTCCAAAGGCGATTCGCTGCAAGGGCACGTCGCCGATCGGGCGACCGCTTGCCGGCGCAAAGCATTGCTCGACCATCCGCAGCGCATCGGATCCGGCCAGCGACAAAACCGCCACGGCGCCACGCCCGACGGGCGTCAGCTCGACAACTTCGGTTGTGTCATGCGCTTGAATTGGCGAAGGATCGGGCATTACACGTCAGCCCCCGGTCAACGATCGGCCGTGGTGGACTGCGCCGGGGGTTTCTGACCCGAGCAACGCAATCCCGCCAAGCACCAGATGCGGCACATGGTCGACCCTTAGGCCGTGACGCTGTGATAACACGCCGGCAACCAGTGGCGATGCGCCGCCGGAGGCAAACACGTCGGGCGACGGTCCAAATTCGTTTGTGTAATGCTCGACAAGCTCGCGGATCGCGCCCACGGCGCCCCAAAACAGGCCCGCTTCAATTGCCGGCTTGGTGCTCTTGCCAAGCGCCGAAGGCGGTGCGCGCCACTGGTCGACGGCGACGCGCGGCAGCGCGTCGGTTTGTTCTTCGAGTGCGCGGGCTGACATTGCCAGCCCCGGAAAAATCGCGCCGCCGGCAAATGCACCGACGCCCGTCACCACGTCGACCTTAATTGCGGTGCCAAGATCGATGACTATTGCGGCCCGATCGGCACGCCGCAGCCGGTTGGCGGCAAAAGCGGCCATCAGCCGGTCTGTGCCAATGCGCTCGGGAAAATCAACCTCGATTGCCAGCGGCACGTCCTTGTTCGCGATCGGCCGCAGTGACCAGTTGTGATTGTGGTGCCTCGCGATTCGTTTCACAGCGTCGAGCCAGCGCACCATCGCCCCGCTGTGAACGCTGGAGATCCACCACGTAGCGTCGCCTTTGAGATTCGCTTCGCACCACGCCTCAAGCGGCGGCGCATCGAAATCACCGTCGCGACTGCTTAGCGGCAACTCAAGCGTTTGCGTTGGAACGGGTAGCGAAGCGGTAGATGCGTCGCCAGAAAACAGGCCGAGCTTGATCCGGCTGTTGCCGATATCAACGGCGATCAGTGTTTTCTCAAAATGGCTCGGTGCAGAATTCAAGGCATCACCTGAAGCGCGTCCGCGGGGGCAAAAGATTATTTTATGCCAATCTCCGGCGCATACATCCGCTATTCTCGCTACGGCGATGGGCCCTCATGCTTTCATGCTGCTTAGACCTGTCTCCGCCCGCGCTTGAACCTCCACGGCCTGCCGGATAAACTTGATGCTCCCCGCGAAGACGCCGCGAATACGCTTGCGTCTTTGCAGAACTCGGGCCCGTGGCGGAATTGGCAGACGCGCAAGGTTGAGGGCCTTGTGCCCGCAAGGGCGTGCTGGTTCAACTCCAGTCGGGCCCACTGGATTTTATTCGCTCTTGTTGATACTGGGACTCGGAACCAACCGTTCTGCGTCCCTTTTTTGTTGCCTGAGGTGGCTATTGCCAATGGGCAGCTAACTGGCAATTCATATAATTCGATAGTCCATCCACCACGGCAACGCGCCCGCCGAAACACTTTCACGCCGACCCACGGAAACAAACACATGATGCTCAACGACACCATGCAGGAGGCCGTCAATCAGCAAATCAATAACGAGCTGTTCTCGATGTACAGCTACCTCTCGATGAGCGCCTATTGTGAGCACAAGCAATTCCGCGGGTGCGCTCATTGGATGCGGCTGCAGAGCCAGGAGGAGTACGGCCATGCCATGCGACTTTACGACTTTCTGATCGCGCGGCAGGGGCGCGTGAAGCTGCAGCCGATCGCCCAGCCGCAGTTTGATTTCGCCTCGATCCCCGACGTGTTTAAAAAAGCCCTCGAGCAAGAGCAAACGGTGACCGCGCAGATCAATTCGCTTTACGAGATGGCGTTCGCAGAAAAATCGTTTGCGGCGCTGGTGGAGCTGGAATGGTTCATCAACGAGCAAGTTGAAGAAGAGAAGACGGCCCGCGACATTGTTTACAAGTTTCAGCTGGTGAAAGACGACCCGGCGGCGCTGTTGGATCTCGATCGCGAGCTAGGTGCCCGCCAGCCAGAAGCACCCGCCGCGAATTAACGCTCAGCCGACCCATTGCGGCTCTGTGCCCGCGGCAATCAAAACGGCCGGTCGATCAAGCGAAGAGACGGTTCCCGGCACAGACCCGAAGCCGCCGAAGCGGCCGATCTCTATCCAGAGGAAGATGCACCCCGCGAGCATCGCCACCAGCGCGATGATCAATAGCGCAAAGTACACCGTCATCCGCGGCTTCGGCGCGGCAATCCGTATCGGAACCCCGAGATCACCCTGGGCCATAGCTTTCGTTACCCTATGAGAGCAACACGTCTGGCGCCGTCGCCGGCGCGGCCGACCGCAAGTTCGCCGGCGGCTTCCACTGGAAGCCGTATCGCGCAAGCTCGATCACCATCAACAGGCAGCCGAACATGATCGCCAGCAGCGCCACCAACAGCAGCACGGTGTAGATCGACGTCTTCGGCCGGCGTACCAGGACGCCTTGCGGGCGATCAGAGCTTGAGTCGGGTAGCGACACGGTCACCCTCCTGTATCTGTCCCTGCTGAAAACGCCGCTCGACGCGGCCGACCGACTTGTCGGGCGATGTTTCCAGGATCGCCAGCCGGCCCAAATACCGGTTGCCGCGATAGACGATCACAGTGTCGCCTTCTTTCACGCCATCGTCGCTGCCGATCGTGAATTCAACGAGTTGATCACCCGGCACGCGGCGGATCTGGCTCACCACCCCGTCCACCGTGGGCACGATGCCCGACGGATCCGTGCCCGGATCTATGTCATTCGCCTGCATGACGGTTCGCATCCCGGCGACCTGTTGCGTAAGCTGCTGCATCCGCTCCTGAGCGATTTCATACTTGCCGATCAGCTGGTGCAGCTGCTCGGTGGATGCGAGCGTCTCTCTGAAGGCCGCGTCGCGCGCCTGCTGCGCGGTGCGAATCTGCTGCCGCAAGTTCGTCACCTCGGCGGCCAGCTTGTCGTTGTTGGCCTGCGTGGCGGACACGGCGGCCGTCGCCTGCGCGATATCTTGAGTCAGCTTGTCGTTCTCCGCCTGGATGGACTGGTTGCGGCTGACCAGCCCGGTGCGTTCGCTTTCGAGCTGAGCAACTTGTCGCAAGGCGGCGTCCTTTTCGCCCTCCAGCTCCTCGACCTTACGATTGCGCTCGGCGACGAGCTGCTGGTTTTCCTGCTGCGCCTGTTCATACCGTGCGCGCAAACCGGGCGATCCGGGCGCTCCCTCGATGACTTCCTTCCAATTCTTGTGCGTGGCATACACGGCCATGGCCAGGCCCATGAACACCAGGCTCATGATCAGAATCAGCACTACGAAAACCTTGCCCAGCCAATTCATAGTTACGTTCCCTTGCGTATACCAATCAGCGCAAAACGCCTTCCGGGGCTTAGCTCAGCGCCGCCGAAGTGCGATCCAACACATCCAGCGCAGCGGGCACGACGAAAAGCTCATCGAGTGCCCGCAAGTCTCCCCATCGCAGCCAACCGGAGCGGCCGTCCGGCCGTCGGAACAGGTTGGTGCGCCTGGAGATAGTTCCTAAAGAGTTTGCTACTAGCAGTATATTCAGCCGCGGGCGCAAATGTCAATTTTCCGGCGTTTCCGGGCGGAAACATGGGTTCCATGGTTTAAAAGTCATCCTGTTATCCGCTTCCGTGGTGTGCACCGCGCCGTGTGCTTGACCAACCGCTGCGCTTGAGCGGTTTCGGGGCAGGCTCTTCTTGAATTTCGCCTCAGTGCGTTGTTGCAAATCGTTGTGCGGTTGAGGGTTGGCGTGTGACGGTGAGGCGAAATTGTCTGAATTTCGCCCCGGGGGGTGACAAAATCCTCATCAGGTGGGGCGTTATTCGTCTGACTACCTCGCCGCCGAGCGCAGGTGCGCAAAATTCTCTGCTATGGGT
>DATFGJ010000059.1:0-8960 GCA_035249585.1 Lacipirellulaceae bacterium | reverse complement strand
CGTGGCACACCTTCAACGCCGGCGGCAACGACTGGCTTGTGCTGGCTTTGGAATTCGGGCCCCGCGACGAGGTTGTCGCCTGGGCCAACGATGTTGTCGAAGCGCACCCTGACCACAAGGCGATCCTCGTCACTCACGCCTACATGTACTTCGACGACACGATTTATGACTGGGCGACCAAAGGCTCCGCCCAGCAATGGAACCCTCATTCGTACGGGGTCGCGACTCAACCGGGCGGCGTAAACGACGGCCAGGAACTGTGGGATGAGCTGGTGAAGCTGCACGAAAACTTTCGTTTTGTGTTCAACGGCCACGTGCTGGGCGACGGAACTGGCCGCCGTTCGACATTAGGCGACAACGGCAACGTGGTGCACCAAATCTTGGCCAACTATCAAATTAACACCGAGGGTGGGCAAGCGGACATGCGGCTCTTGGAGTTCAAGCCCGATGGTGAGACGGTTGTCGTTCGCACCTATTCCCCGTCGCTTGATCGCTACGATACGGCGTCCGACCAGGAATTCACGCTGAATATGAACGAGTTGCCGCCTCCGCCGCCCGTCTTGACGCATGCGGTCGCGGCGAACCTTGTGGCCGGTTTGCCAACGGATCCAGAATCGAATGTCTACACTGCCGTTACCATAGCGCAATCATCGGGCCCGGGCGTGAGCCTCGGTCAGGTCAATCGCGGCGACTTTCAAGTGTATGTTGACGGCAAGGGCCTCGTTTATAGCGATGGGATTTTGCTGGCCTCGATCACGCAGCACGAAAGATCCGATTTCGTCGGTCGCCGGGCGACCGTCGAGCCCGGCCGCAACCCGTACGGCGACGGTTTACTGTCCCTGTCGATCATGGAGGCGGGAAGTCAACCCGTTGCGCCCCTGAATGAAGTCAACTTCAACACTTCGATCGCCTGGTTTCAGTTCGCATCCGGCTGGCAGGGCGCCCACGTAAACCCTAACGGAACGCTTGCCGCCGCCAACCGAGTCGCTCAGTCGATGGTGACTCGCACCGGTGTCGGGCGCTATCGCGTCGATCTTGGCGTCGATTCGCGCAACGACGGAGTGCTGTTTGTCATCGCCAACAACAACGCCAACATTGTGGCGCAGACCGGCCCATTTATCGACGGCAGCGGCTGGGACATCCGCGTTGAAGACAATGCTACAAATCACGGGGCCGCCGGCGAAGATAACCGCGATTGGAGCTTTCTCTACCTTCCCTATGAGACGCCAGGATTGATTGGCGGCGTCTACGACGGTGCTGCCAACAGCCACATTTCCTCGACTGGCAACTTCACAATGAGCAAGTTGGCGACCGGTCAATACGAGTTGACTGTGCCGGATGAAACGCCTCAGACAGGCATGCTGCTTCTGACGGTCGCGTTCCAAGCTACCTCGACAGTTACTGCCCCGGACGACAACATTCTTACATATCAGGCTGGCCCGTCCGGCAGCTTCCTGATCAACTCGTACGATCTTCCCCTCCTAAATTTGCAGGACACGCGATTTGCTTGGGCGTTCATCAGCTTCGACGACCCGCTCGAGCCATTCTTCTTGGCTGGAGATTACAACCGCGATGGCGTGGTCAACGCGGGCGATTATTTGCAGTGGCGTTCGCAATATGGCATGTCAGGCGAAGCGTTGTCGGCGGACGGCAACCGGGATGGAGCTGTCGATACGGCCGATTTCCTCATCTGGCGGAAAAACGCGCCGCAAGGGTCGGCCGCCGAAGCAGCCGGCGCAGTGCCTGAGCCGTCATGTATTTTCCTTGCGATCGCGATGACGTTAATGTTCACGTTCCGCCGGACGGCGCCGATGTCCACTGATTAATCAGGTGCGAGCCTATTTGCCGATGCAGAACGTGCTGAAGATTCGGTCGAGCAAATCGTCCGTGTAAACGGCGCCGACGACTTGCCCTAGCTCCTCGAGCGCCGCGCGGATCTCCACCGCAATCAGCTCGCTGCCGGCTTCCATCTGCACGGTGTGGCGTGCGGCATGCAAAGCCGCAACGGCAAGGCGAATGCTTTCGCCGCAGCGTTCGGCGGTTGCCACAATGGTCGTCCCTGTTTCTGCGAACTGTTCGTTCGCCAGCAGGCTGCGGAACAGGGCGCATAATTTGTCGAGCCCTTCGCCCGTGATGCTGCTAGTTGGAATAACTGGAATCGCGTCCGCCCGTTCCACATTCAATGGCAACCGCGCCTTCAACAGGTCACATTTGGTCAAAACGATGATGTTACTCGCATCCCGAGTTGTATCGGCAATTGATTGAAAGCGAAGCTGCGGCGCACGGGCATATTCGCTGGCTACAATGCAATGTGCGCGAATTGTGGCACTGGAACGACGTTCGGCGGCGAGCGCCTGGGCGAAGCGTTCAAGCTGCAACTCCGGGCTGCGCGACTGCGGCGCATCGTCGCCGCAGGCAGTTTCAACGATTCCCGCTGTATCCGTAAGCTCAAAGTTGATGCCGTCAACTGAAAGCTTGGCGGTAAGATAATCGCGAGTCGTTCCTTCCTTGGGCGAAACGAGCACCGGCCGTGTGGCCAACGCCCGGCCAGTTCCATCGCGCTCGCCGCAGCGCGCAACGAGCGCGTTGAATAGGCTGCTTTTCCCCACATTCGGCGCGCCGACCAGGGCGACTTGCGGCAGGCCGCTGGTGGTATGCCGGGACACCATTTGACCGGCTAGCACGTCCAGCAACTGGCATGCGTCGCCCAGCCGCGCGAGAATTTCCTCGCGCGAGGCAAGCTCGAGATCCTCTTCGGCAAAATCCAGGCCCGCCTCCAGCTCGGCCAATAGTTGCAACAAATCGTGGCGCAGCTTCTTCAGCGGCACCGCGACGCCGCCGGCCAATTGCCGCAGCGCCGCATCGAGATCGTCGCCGCGGCGGGCATCGATCACGCCTAGCACTGCTTCGGCCTGCGTGAGATCAAGCCGCCCGGCAAGAAACGCACGCAGCGTGAACTCGCCCGCTTCCGCGAGTCGCGCGCCGGCACGGCACAGATCGGAAAGTATCGCTTCAACCAGCGGCAGCGAACCGAGCGTATGCAGTTCGACGACCGGCTCGCGCGTGTAGCTCCGCGAACCCGGCCAGACGAAAGCATCGCAAGGCATACGAAATTCCCCTCCGTGATAGGAAGGGGCAGCGGGAGGGTTCGACAAATTGCGATGCGCGCCTAATTCCGCGCGAACGTCGCCAGAAACGGCGCATGCGGTCTTGAGTTCGTGCAGCGTCACGTCATTCTGCGGCCGGAAGCAACGGGCCACGACCGCGATCGCGTCAGGACCGCTGACGCGGATGATTCCCCGCGCGGCGCCGCCCGGCGCACTAGCAATTGCGCAAATTGTGTCGCCCAGGTCGTAGGACATCGAGTTGAGGGTACTTCTGTCGTGGGCGTGGACGCCCCGTCTCGCTAGCTCTTGACTCTTGGCTCGCGACTCTCGATCACATCCTACTTTCGCCGTTTTGCTTTCCGCGGTTTCTTGGGGCCGGAGCTGCCATTAGGACCAGGCTTGGGGCCTCCATCGCCGGGGCGCTTGCCGGTGAAGCCTGGCGGCGCGCCGGCCGAGCCGCCAGTGGGAGGCGCGGCCAAGATCTGAGACTTCGGCAATAGCTTGCGTTCGCCGATGCCCCACAGACTGGAGGCGATGAAGTACAGGCACAAGCCGCTTGCCACTTTGTAGAACAAGAGGCCCATGAAAATCGTCATCCATTTCATCATTTTCTGCTGCATCGCGGCCTGCTCGTTCGTGGGGGCGGGCATCGCCATTTTTTGCGTGACGAGGAATAGCGCCACCGTCACGATGGGCAAAATGTTCAGGTACGGCCCAGGTGATAGGAACGCGTCGCCTTTGGTCAAAAACCGCGGCAACAGCCACGACCAGTCATAAAACATGTCCGGCGCCGCCAGGTTGGAACACCAGCGAATTGCATCGCCGAACAGGGGCGAGAGGCGAAGCTCGACGTCGACCATCAGAGCGCGATAAAGTCCGATAAAGATTGGCAACTGCAGGAACACGGGCAGGCACCCGCCGAGCGGATTAACGTTGTGCTTGCGATAAAGCTCCTGGATCGCTTGCGACCGCTTCTGCATGTCGGTTTTGTATTTCTCGGTGATGCGGTCCATCTCGGGCTTGAGCGCCTGTATGCGCGCCATGTTTTGCGTCTGCTTATAGCTGATGGGGAACATAGCCCCGCGCACCAGAATTGTGAGCATGATGATCGAGAGGCCATAATTGCCCACAAGACTGTAAAAGAAGTGCAAGATGCCGAGCATGGCCCGCGCGACCGCGCCGAATAACGCGAGCCCGTAATACACAATTCCTTTGAGCGACTGATTCGGGTCGCCGGCCGGGTGGTAATTGGCTAAGAGATCGGGCCGCTTGGGGCCGATGAAAATTTCAAATGAATCCGTGTGCGTGCCGCCGGCAGCGAGCTCGATTGGCACCGGCATCAAGCGGCAGGTGACATTCGTGTAAGTTTGAAGCGTACGAGCGTCCGGCTTCGTGCCGACAACGATTGGTTCCATCGTGCCGATCCATGCGTCAGCCGGCGCCTTGCGTAGCGGAATCATCACCGCGGCGAAATACTGCCCATCGACGCCCGTGAACGACAATGGCTCGCCGCCCCCATCGAGTGGTTCCGCGTCGCCTTCGGCGATTCTTGTGCAGTCTTCTTGCGCTAGCGGATTGCCGTCAAAGCGAACTATCACATCACGCAAACCGGCACCACCAAGCCAACGTTCGCGACTGATCTTGTGGGCATACCACCAGCCCTCTAGCGGCATGCCTGTGGGGCCGTCCAGTTGATACGCGAACTTTTGCGGAGCCTGCCCCGTATTCGTAATCTCGATATCGAGCTGCAGGTCGTATCCGGGGTAATCGGTGTTGTCGCGTTCGCTCTCAGGAACGGACTTTAGCGTGTATCGCTTGACGAATTCCAAATTGAATTCTGGGAGGACGCGGCGAAATGTTACCGACTCCGCATCGTTCGCAACCACTTCCCAGTTGCCCGTTTCCAGCAAGGCGGCGACGCGCTTGGATTCAGCCTCGTCGAGCGGCTTGCCGTTCGCCTGCACCAGAGTCATGAGGAACGACGGCGGATCGACGAAATTGGCCGGCAGCACCGCTTCGCGCATGATGTAGTTTTCGCGTTCCGGCCGCAGCACGGCAAACGGTCGCCGAATAAGTTTCACGGTGCGAGCTTGGGCCGGATCCGTACCGCGACGGACTTGGAGCGTGATCTCGTCGCCAGGTTCAGTTTTCGCCAGCGCTGCAGCAAGATCGCGCACCTTCTTGATATCAACGAGTTTCTGATTGCCGATCCCGACGATCACATCGCCTGCCGCTATCTTTGCGTAATCGGCGGGCGTGCCCGCGCCGACGACCTGAACCTCGACGCCGCCACCGACTTCTTTCAGCTCGAGCTCGCCAAGGTAACCGCTGCGATCGTGTTGGTCGCAATAACGAGGGCTTGCCATTTCGGCGCGCTGCACCGCGGCGCCCTCGCTGGTAAACATGACCAGCATCCTGTAGCCGGATTGTGAATCGAGCGAGCCAAGGGAAACGAGTTGCTTGGGCACGTTGACCGGCGCTTGCGGGTCTGCGGCGACGGGCGCCGCAGCGTCCGGACGTTGCTCGCCTTGCTCGGGCTGGTCCGCATCGGCGACCGCTGCGTCCGCTGCATCTTTCGCTTCCTGTTTGACATCGGCCTGCGCGGCGGCCGGCTGGGCCGGCTTCTTGGGCGGCGGCGGGGGCGGGAACAAGATGCTGAACAGCATCATTATCCCAAACGAAATCACCAGAAAGGAAATAAAGCGCCGTTGATCCAACTTCGAAATCCTTATCTGGCCAAGAGATACAGACGGGGCCGCGGTAGCGTTAATTGTCGATAGTCAGCGGCCCGTGGCAAGTGGACGATTATGGGTGTGTGAGGCCATTCCGTTCGGCTGAGCTCACGGCCGAAGCCGGCGCCGATTTTGTGCAACAACGCAACGTGTCATGTGGCGGCGAAACATCGGCGTCGGGGGCCTTCCCACAAGAGTTTTTGGCAAAGGTTTCCGTTACCTTCCCTGCTTGATCCGGTCGCCTAAGAAATCGTCCAGCTCGGGGATGTTGTAAATCTTGTTGGCCGTTACGTTCGGATCGTATTCCACGCGCCGGAATGAGAGCTGTTCAGATTCCTGTATGACGTAGCAAGGCCGTGGATCGCCGTCGCGCGGCTGTCCGACTGAGCCGACATTGCACATGAACTTCTGCTGTTCGAAGCGGTACACGTAGCCGGTTTCGTCGGGCGTCATGAAATTCCGGCTCTCGGTGAATACGCCGGGCACGTGGGTATGGCCTTGAAAGCAGCCAAATTCGATCAAGCTGAACAGCTTCTCCATTTTTTTCTGGTTGTAGATGTCTTCGGGGAAGACGTACTCGTTGACCGGGTTGCGCGCCGAGCCGTGGACGTACAGCCATTTGTCGTCGCGATGCATGCGGGGCAGGGCACCCAGGAAATCCCAGCGCCGGTCGACAGACGATCGATCGCCGCGCGGATTCTCGAGTTGATCGCGTGTCCAGAAGATAGCTCTCTCGGCGCCCGTGTTGAAACCCTCGGGATCAAACAGAGCGCCCTGATCATGGTTGCCTAACAGGCACACGCGCGTGGATTCGATTACGAGGTCGAGGCATTCGCAAGGATTCGGGCCATAGCCGATAATGTCGCCAAGGCAGATGATGTCTAGGGCGCCCTGAGAGCGCGCGTCGGCAAGCACTGCCTGGAGCGCCTCCAGATTGCCGTGGATGTCGCTGATAATGGCACGTTTCAATGCACGACTCGTCTAGGCAATTGGAGGCTGGTTAATTTGTGCCCGGCGCTCGGGCCGGGCTTGCTTGTTGCCCTACTGGCAAGTTTATACGAATAGTTACAAGTATGTCGCGTCACCCACCGACCGGCGGCCTGCACGCTGGCAATCCCGTAGTTTAGGAATCCTGATTTTAAGGGTCAAGCCGCGTTGGCTCGTCGTGACGCCGCCGATTCCAGCAAATGCTTGTGGGAATAAGCCGTGCGAATAATCGCCATTGAATCATCGGGCCCGCATGGTTCCGTGGCCGCGCTGCGCGGCGAACGGGCCGGTGTTTGTTGCCTTGAGCAGATGCTTTTGCCGGACCGCGAGCGCACCGCGCAATCGCTTGCCCCCAGCTTGCGCGCGATACTGCACAAAGTGGATTGGCCGGCGGATTCGCTTGAATTGGTTTGCGTAACCGTCGGGCCCGGCTCATTCACCGGGTTGCGGATCGGGGTCACAACGGCCAAGACGCTGGCTTATGCGGTCGGCGCTCAAATCGTCGGCTCTGATACGCTGGAAGTGCTCGCCGCGCAGGCGCCGGCGGCCGCTGGCCGATTGTGGACGATTATGGATGCTCAGCGGCAGGAATTGTTTGCTGCCGCATTTGAAGTTGTGGATGCGTCGCGGCCGCGGCGAATATCCGAGACGACGATTATGGGCCAGGAAACATGGCTAGCCAAACTACAGGCAGGCGATCGCGTGACGGGCCCTGCATTGCAACAGGTGGCCGCGCGATTGCCCGCCGAAGTCCTCGCCTTGCCGGTCCAGGTATGGCAGCCGATGGCCGCAGCGGTCGGGCAAGTTGCGTGGCGCGCCTATCAGGCCGGCCAGCGCGACGACGTCTGGAAATTGTTGCCGAACTACTTCCGCCCAAGCGCCGCCGAGGAAAAACACCGACGTACATAGCCGGCCATCTTGGCCGAGAGTTCAAGCGTGACCGACCATGGCGCAAGTCTCGCTGGACCAAAATGGTCCGGCTATATGTTACTGAGCGCATCGCGTGCGGCGGCAATCGTGATCTCGATGTCGGCGTCCGTATGCGCGACCGATACGAAGAGCGCTTCGAACTGGCTGCAGGGTAGATAGACGCCGCGCTCAAGCATCGACCAGAAATAACGGGCGAAGCGCGCGGTGTCGCATTGGCTCGCCGACGGCCAATCGGTCACTGGCTCGCGCGCGAAAAACAGCGTGAGCATGCTGCCCACGCGCGCAAGCTGAAACTCGATCTCCGCCGCCAACGCTGCTTCAGACAGTCCGCGCTCGAGCTGCGCGCTCAATCGCTCAAGCCGGTCGTACGGCGGACGGTCGCGCAGCTCGCGAAGCATGGCGCAGCCAGCGGCAGTGGCCAACGGGTTGCCGCTGAGTGTCCCAGCTTGAAATACTTTGCCTGCCGGCAGAATGTGATCCATCACTTCGCGCCGGCCGCCGTAGGCCCCGACGGGCAGCCCGCCGCCGACGATTTTGCCAAGCGTCGTCAGATCCGGCTCGATGCCCAGCAGTTGCTGTGCGCCCCCATAGGCGACGCGGAAACCAGTCATTACTTCATCGCAAACGAGGAGTGCGCCGTGCCGCTGTGTTAATTCCCTTAGCGCCTTCAGGAAACCCGAAGTCGGCACGACAACGCCCATATTGCCGGCCAAAGGCTCAAAAATAACACCGGCGATGCGCGGGCCATGCGCAGTGAAGGCTTCTTCCAGCCCGCTCACGTCGTTGTACTGCAGCACAAGTGTGTCGCGCGTCGTGCCGCTCGTGACACCGGGCGAATTGGGCACCCCGAGGGTGGCAGCCGAGCTGCCCGCCGCCACGAGGAGGCTGTCGACATGGCCATGATAGTTGCCGGCGAACTTTACGATTACGTCGCGGCCGGTATATCCGCGAGCCAGGCGGATCGCGCTCATCGTCGCTTCGGTGCCGGAGCTCACGAGCCGCACTTTCTCAATGCTTGGCACGGCGCCAGTGATCAACTCGGCCAGTTCGTTTTCAGTTTCGGTCGGAGCGCCGAAGCTCGTGCCGCGCCGGGCGGCCTCATCGATCGCGGCAAGCACTGCCGCGTGCGCGTGGCCCAAAATGAGTGGGCCCCACGAGCCGACGTAGTCGATGTACCGATTTCCGTCGACATCCCATAGATACG
>DATFGJ010000058.1:0-6293 GCA_035249585.1 Lacipirellulaceae bacterium | reverse complement strand
TTCCAGGTCGTCCGGGTCGCCAAGTTCCACCAGCGGCGTGCCGGGTGTGACCACCGCCGCGCTCTCCTGAAGGACGCGGAGCACTCGGCCGCTGATCGGCGAGTAAATCGGGAAGTTCCACCCGCCGTTGCCATTTGACGTCTCGTGCGCGTCTTGAGAATCGGACGCGGAATTTCCGTCAGCCGAATTGCCATTGCTACTAGTGGTGACGACTTGCTGCGCGGAGATTTCATTTGCCTCCTCTCGCGGGCGCGAGCGGATGAGGGCCGCTTTGGCTTGTTGCAACTCGAACCGTGCAATCTCCTCGGCGATTTTCGAGGCACGCAGCTCCTCGCTGCGCTGGCGATAGATGAATTCCTTCTCGTCCAGCTCGGCAGGAGTAATTGCCCTGCTCTGCGCCGCCTGCCGAGCCCGCGTGAGCTCGACCTCGGCCAACGCCTGGGCGTCGCGGGCTGTTTGAAGATTCGGCTCGACTTGCCGCAGCGCGGCTTCGGCCGCTCGCACACGCGCTTCGGCTTGGGCGACCGAGCGTGCATCGAGCAGCTCCGGGTCGCGGGGCTCGATCATCGTGAGCAGGGTTTTGCCGGCGACGACGGTGTCGCCGGGATCGAGGCTGATTCGCAAGATACGACCGTTGAGCGGCGCGGAGACGACGTACTTCTCGCGGATGCGTGTCTTGCCGTCCTCGTCGACGGTCACTTGAAGGTCGCCCCGCTGGACTTTCACGAGGTCGACTTCCACGGGCTGCGGCATGAAGGCATAACCGAGCCCGGCGGCGATGGCCGCCAGGACCAGCAGAACGAACAATTTGCTGCCGATGTTACGCATGCGAAGCGAGGAGCTGGAAGCGGAGAGCGGGGAGCCTGAAGCCGGAGCGCGGGCGGATGTGAGCAGTCATTCGCCATAAATAGGCCCAACGGCTCCCATAGAGAGTTCGCCACCGCATCGTTGTTCTTACTCCCGGCTCCATGCGCCCTGCTCCCCGCTCTTATTCCCGCGACTTCAGCACGGCGATCAAGTCCAAGTCGTCCAACTTTCGGCGCACCAGCAATGCGGACGCGATCGACGCCGCCAGCACAATTGCGGCCGCCAGGCCGTACGTCGAGTTCGCGATCACGAACGGAAAACGAAACACCTCTTGATCGAAAAACCAGGTCAAAATCCGGGCGAACCAGTTTCCCAGGACCAATCCAAATGGAATTCCCAGCAGCGTGATCGTGCCGATCTCGCCCAGGAGGATGGTCGAGATTTCCCGCTGGGTGAAGCCGATCACGCGCAGCGTAGCTAACTCGCGGCTGCGCTCGGAGAGCGAAATCCTGGCTCCATTGTAAACCACACCGAGCGCGATGATGATGGCAAAACTCAGGTTAATCACCCGCATGTGGTTCATGTTTTTGGCTACGGTGTTTTTGAAGCTATCGATGGAAGTTTGCCGGATCGTGACATTTGCCACCTGCGGCGTTTCCTTGAGTTCGCGGTAAATGGCCGACAATTGCCGCGAATCAACGGTTAACATGGCACCGCTCATGCGCGGACCATCGCGCATCAGGCGGTTGAGCGCGTCGATATCCATGTAGGCGTTCAAACCCGATATGTCATCGAGTAATGCGACAATCGGTATGTCGACTACGGGCCGTTTGTCGACCAGAACCTCGACACGTATATTCTCGCCAGCTCGCACGCTGAGCACTTCGCCCAGCTTCTTGGAGATGATTAGCCCCTCGGGCGGCAAAGGCACGATCTCCCCTGTGCGGGATTTCAGCTTCATCAGCGTCGCGTCGCGCGGCAGGCCCAGGATGCCGATATGGCGGGTTCGATGCCTGGCGCGCAACCGGGCAGAAACTCCCCGTCGCGGCTCGCATTGAAGTACGCCCGGCAAGCTGGCCAGCTCGTATACCGCGTCGAGAGAAACCGGCTCGACCGTCGATACCGACAGGTCAAAACGATTGACATCAAAGAATTGCATCTCGATCACCTTGTCGATCGAGTTGCGCATGAAGTTACCTACAACGACGATCGCCACGGACATGGAAATCGCCAAAATCGAGAACGTTGTTTTCACCGGGTGGCGTTCGAGTTGGCGCAACACCATGCGAGCCACGTTAGGCACCAAGGCGCCCAAGCCGATGCGCTCCAGCAGCGTGGGACGGTAGCGCGCCGGCGGCTCGGGGCGCATAGCTTCGGCCGGGGGCAAGCGGACTGCCAGCGCGATCGCGCCGAAGGCGCCTGCCATCGCCGCGCCGCCGGCGACGAACACGGCATGGGCCACTACATTGGGTTGCACTTGAAAAACCAGCTGTGGGTATTGGTATACGCGAAGGAAAAGCTTCGTGAAATCGTGTGCCAGCCACATGCCGCCGACCATTCCCAACAGGCCGCCGGCGATCGTGATCAAAAGCACGAACTTCATGTAATGCCAGCCGATCTGAAAATTCGTGTATCCAAACGCCTTGAGCGCGGCGATTTGCTCGCGCTGCAGGCTCGTGAGCCGCGTGAGCACGACATTCAGCAGGAAAGCGGCCACGCACAGAAAGATCGTGGGCGCAATGAGGCCGGCCGAGCGGAGCCCTTGAATGTCGCTTTCCAAGAGCAGGTGCGAGAGCTGGTCCTTTCGCCCGTACGCGCCCAGCCCTCCGTAGGGCTCAAGCAACAGGTCAACGCGGTGGATGACTTCTTCCGGCGAAACGCCGTGCGACAGGCCGAAGGCGACGTCGTTGAACGCGCCCTCCATGTCGTACGCGATGGAAAGCGCCTCGTGTTCCATCCATAGGATGCCAAAGTGCCGAGGATCGGGCAGCATGTCGCCCGGCTTGATTTGAAACACGTATTCAGGCGAGAAAGCCACGCCCACGATTCGCAGCTCCTGCCGCCGGCCGTTGATGATGGCCACCACGCTGTCGCCGATGTCCAGCTCGTTGGCTTCCATGAAAGCCTCGCTTGCGAGCACTTCGTCATCGCGGCCGACTTCGAGCGCCCGGCCGCGGCGCAGATAGAGCTGATTGAGCCGCGGCGGCCGGGTCACCGGCAGCGAGATGAGCTTTCCAACAGCGGGCTCTACCAGCCCGGGAACGTCGAGCGTGACCACTTCGACAATGCGAGTTTCCACCTGGGCCACGCCGGGGATTTCCGCCAACCGGTCGGCCATTGCGTCGGGCGCGCGCTTCACCGAGGCAAACATATCGGCAAAGCGATAGCGGTCGTAGAACGTGGCGCGAGTCAGCTCGAGCGAGTGCAGGATCGTTCGCGAATTGACGAACGTGGCTACGCCAGCGGCGATCACGACCGCAATGGCGAATGACTGCCCCTTCATTTGCGACAAATCACGGAGCAGTTTGCGGTCCAGCGCGCTGATCATGGGAGGATGCAGGGGTGTGGATGGAGGATGCGGGGCAGGGTCGGGTTTATTCTCCTCCCTGTCCCGCATCCTGCATCCTACCACGTCAACTCACTTGCCACGCGCTTCGTTGTATTGTGCTGTACATGCACAATCTTGCCATCAGAGATCGAGATGACGCGGTCGGCCATTTCGGCGATGACAGCATTGTGCGTAATTACGGCCGTCGTCGTTCCCAAGTCGTGGTTGATCTTTGCGATCGCCTCGAGCACCAGCACGCCGGTATGCACGTCGAGCGCGCCGGTCGGCTCGTCGCATAGCAGTACGGCAGGATTCTTGGCCACCGCGCGCGCAATCGCCACGCGCTGCTGCTCGCCACCGGAAAGCTGGGCCGGGAAATGGTCCTTCCGCGGCACGAGGTTCACCAGCGCCAGCGCATCCGTAGGGTTCATCGGCCGGGCCGCGATGTCGGTGACCAGCGCCACATTCTCCCGCGCCGTCAAACTGGGAATGAGGTTGTAAAACTGGAACACGAAGCCCACATGGAGCCGGCGATAGCGAGTCAGCGCCGCGTCGTCGAATTCCGTGAGCTGCTGGCCAAGATAGTGAACGGTGCCGCTTGTGGGCACGTCGAGGCCGCCCAGGATGTTCAGCAGCGTGCTCTTTCCACTTCCAGAGGGGCCGAGCAGCACGACGAACTCGCCCGCATAGAGCTCCAAATCGATGCCGCGCAGCGCATGGACCTCGACTTCCCCCATGTGATACACCTTCGTCAGGTCGTGAACGGCGAATACGACTTCGCGCTCGCCACTCGCAGCAGGCACGACCGTCGCAGCCGGAATAGTGAAGGCCATGAAAATGCCGGATCTTTATGGAGACGGGGGCTCACTTCGTACTTGGCTATTATCACCCATATTTGGCTCCGAATGAAGTGTCGGTCCGGTGCCGTCAGATTGCGGAGTTGAGTTGTCAGCGAAGATGATTCGACGTAGAAACAAGTGAGGCTTGCATGCCGACTTTGTGGGCACCGGACAAAATACGAGAGGTCATTTTGATTTCAAAGTATTGCCAGACATTTCTAAAGTTGCGTTCATTCGCGCAAGCGCTCTCATTGTCGTTCGCGTCGTGCATCTGCCTGGCGAATTCGCCGAGCGAGGCGCTCGCCGGCGGCGGACCAGAGAACGTCTTCTTAGTGGTGAACTCCAACAGCGATAGCTCCAAAACCATCGCCAATCACTACATCGAGCTGCGAAAGATTCCGCCCAACAACGTCTTCTACGTCGATTGGAAAGGCAGCTTGGGCGCCTGCTCCGGCAAGAACTTCCGAGAGCAGATTCTAATGCCAGCGCTCAAGGCAATCGACGATCGAAAGCTCACTCGACAGATCGACTACCTCGTCTACTCCAGCGACTTCCCCTGGCGGATGGAACTGCGATCGGTGTTCCCCAAGGATGAGTTCAAAGCGCCTTTCGACCCGATTGCCTCGTTAACGGGCGCTACCTACCTTTTGGCCTATATGGCCAGCGAGAACCCAGCGATCGTGATGCCCAACGTTAATTGGTACGTGCCTGGCCCGAATGGACCGAACATTTCGGCGTGCCAGAAACTTGACAACGTGCCGTCGAGAGGTTTTCGCGGACGTTATTTGTGGGACAAGAACGGCCGACGCACTGAGTCGTCCGACTCAGGGCAGCGTTATCTTCTGTCAACGTCGCTTGGAGTCACGCGCGGACGCGGCAACACCGTCGAGGAGGTGCTGTCGTATCTTCGCCGCTCCGTGGCGGCCGACGGCACGCGGCCGCGCGGCACGATTTACTTCATGTGGAACCGCGACGTCCGCAGCTCCGTGCGCGACAAGTGTTTTGCCAGCGTAGCCCAACAAATCAACCAGGCCGGCGGGCGGGCCACTGTTCGGCAAGGTCGGCTCCCGGATGGTGCCAAGGATGTTGCGGGCTTGATGGCAGGAGTTCAGTCGTTTGATCTGGCCGCCTCCCGTCTCACGATCATGCCTGGCGCGATCTGCGAGCATCTCACCAGTGCCGGCGGCGTCCTTGCGGCCGGCGCCCACCAGACGCCTCTCACGGAGTTCCTGCGCCACGGCGCGGCCGGAGCCAGCGGCACCGTGACGGAGCCGCGGGCCATTCAGGCCAAGTTTCCACTTGCATCGCTCCAACTCCACTACGTGCGCGGTTGCTCGCTGGCCGAGGCGTTCTATCAGTCAATCAGCGGCCCGTACCAGCTGTTGGTTGTCGGTGATCCACTATGCCAGCCGTGGGCTGTGGCGCCTCGCGTGGCGGTCCAGGGCATAACTGATCCAAATAAAGTCAGCGGCACATTGTCGCTCATGCCATCGCAAGCGGCGGGAGGCGGGCAGCCAGTTGGCACGTTTGAATTATTCGTCGATGGCCGATTGGTCGCGAGCACCCCACCCGGTAAGACCTTGATGTTGGATACGACGAAACTTCCGGACGGATTTCACGAACTGCGTGTCGTAGGCATCCGTGCTGACTCGATTGAGACGCAAGGCCGCCAAATCGTGCCGCTGGCCGTGCGAAACGAGCGAGCGCCGGTCGAGTTGCAAGTCGCCCCGCAACCTGGGGTGAGTCACGCGGGCAAGTTAAGAATGCGCGTTCGGCAGCCAGGTGCGACTTCTATTGCGATCCGCCAGAACAGTCGCGAGGTTGGCCGCGTACAAGGCGAGTCAGGCGAAGTGGAGATTCCCGCAGCGACGCTCGGTCACGGTCCAGTGACCTTGCAAGCATTCAGCGAAGGACCCGCTGCGACGGTTTCGTCGCCCGTCCGTGTCAGCGTCAATTAAGCACTTCGGGCGACGCAAATACTGGGCAGCTTGCGAGGGTGGGCCGCCACCCTTCATACTGGTAAAATGCGGCCGTGTGAGGCGGGCTGCTTCGCCGAATTTAGCTGCTTGTGAGTGGATTTGGCCGCGCATTGTGGCAAG
>DATFGJ010000057.1:0-20019 GCA_035249585.1 Lacipirellulaceae bacterium | reverse complement strand
TGTACCTGGCGATTTATTACACGCTGCACAAGGGCACCATTCGTGCCGCATGGCACGCCGCGCTCGGCATGTTTCTCGTTGCCAGCGTGCTGCTGGCTTCGACCTATGCCAAGCAGTTCCTCTTCGAAGACGTGATGCGCTTAAGCGATCCAGGCCGCGGATTGGGCTCCGGCCTGACCGGTCGCGTCGATACCTGGAAGCGCGGACTGGAAACGTTCTGGAAGAGCCCATTGATCGGGCACGGGTTCCGGGCGAATCTGGGCGGTGAGCAAGAAGGCCTCTGGTCGCATGGCGGTTACGTTACGCTGCTGATCGAAACCGGTTTGATTGGCACGCTGCTGGCCGTTTCGATTGTCGTCTTTGAAGCTTTGCGGCGGATGAATCGCGCGGGCCGGCTGCGCAATGCTTCGGCTGCCGCCATTACCGGCATCGATCGACAAGAATCGCTGCGGCTAAACACCGTTGCCTGCGCGACGATGGCTACCATGCTCACGTACTGGATCTACGAGCCGCTGTATTTGAATTTGGGCACGGTGATGTCGGTATGTTTCTTTTTGATGTTGGCCGCCCCGGAGTTCGTCAACGATCGTCGGGCAATGATTTCCTATGGCCGCTACAGCGGCGTGCCCGGCCCCAATCCTTTGGGGCGCTTTCATGGCTAGCCCGTGCAGCTTTGCGAACCCAAGTCGATGATGGACGCCCTGCCGCTTCGCGCCGAAAACAAGCCGCGGATTTGCCTGGTCCTGGTGTATCTTGGCCCGTGGCCGCCGTATTGGGACCTCTTTCTGTACTCCATCCGTTTCAATCCGGATGTCGACTGGCTCATTGTCTGCGATCAGCCATTGCCTGAAAGTGCCCTGCCGCCAAACGTTCGAGTGATCGTCACTACGAAGCCCGAGCTCGTACAGCGCATCGCCGACGCCATCGGGACACCCGTCAATCTTGCCGTCCCCTATAAGCTCTGTGACTGCAAGTGCGCCTATGGCGTGATATTTGAGGAAGAGTTGCGGGGCTACGACGTATGGGGCCACTGCGACAGCGATATCGTGTTCGGCCAAATCCGCCGCTTCGTGACGAACGAAGTCCTGGCTTCTTATGACAAAGTCTTAATGCATGCCTACATGGCGTTTTACCGCAACTCGCCGATTGCGAATAACTTCTTTCGGTTAACGACGCCGTCAATTGACTATCGAGACGTTTTCGTCGATCCGCGCTATTGCGGACTTGATGAATGGCCCGGAATGGCCCGAATCCTCAAGCATCACAATATCCCCTACTTTCAGCAGGAGTTCATGGCAACGCCGAACCCCACTCGCTACGACCTGAGGGCTATCGCCGTGAAGAACTACTATCCCCAGGCGTTTGTCTGGGATGAGGGGCGAGTTCTGCAGCTTCATTGGGACGGGGCCCAGGTAGTTGAAACAGAGTTCGCGCTGATTCATCTTATGCGAAGAAAGATGAAGGGACCGGATTTCCCGGTGAATTCGTCGCTGCGCCGGTTCGCGATAACGCCCGACGGATTCGCACACCTGACGAAATTGCCTTCGACGCCTGATGAGCTGATGAAGCTCAACCCGCGGCGCGCATGGTATCCCGCGTACGTCACGATGCTGCGGCCGTTGCGCCGGCTGCGCAAATTCTTTCGCGAGCGGGAGCTGGTCAAGCGTTTTCCACCGCACGCGGCGACCAAGCCATCGAAGGTCGCGAAGTGACGGGCCGGAATTCTCCTATTGCCTGAGCAGAGTGCCTGCGGCATCGCCGCGGCTAAGTTAAAGGAACCGCGGCATTGTCCCAGCGACCCGTCCGCGCTCAAATGCCATTTGACGGACGCTGTGGACCGAGCGTCCTATTGAGCAATTGCCTGTTGACGAACAGTGCATCGGTCCAGCCGACGATCGGCCGCCGGAATTCCATCTTGTAAAACGCCGCGAGGACGAAGTCTCGCTCGCGGAGAAATCGCAGGATCTCGTCGAACGGCGGCAGGTTCTTGTAGATTTCGTCGAAAGTAATCTCCGAGTAAACGAGGCCGATGCGGTTTTCGCGCATCATCCGCTCGGCGCCTTTGAAGACCTCCAGATCGTATCCCTGTGTATCGGACTTCAGGATGTCGACTCGGGATATCGAGTGCTCCTGGCAGAAGTCATCGACTGATTGAATATCGATTTCGGTCTGTTTTTCAATTCGGCCCCAACCTTGCGAGCCGAGCTGCAACATCGAGCTCATGTCGGAGCTGACATTTTCTAGCAGCATCGACTTTCCCGCGTTTGCGCCCAGGGCGAGATTCCACGTCGACACGTTGGTCATTCCAGCCACCTTTGCCGAGAGCGCTTGAAACGTGGCCGGGCTGGGTTCGAACGAGTGAATCCGCGCCTTGGGAAAGCGTAGCCGAAGTTGATCGAGGAACTGACCACGATTGGCGCCCACGTCGAAGATCGTTCGATCGCTTCCATCAGGAACAAAACGAGTCATGTCCTGCAGCGGGTCGATGCCACAACGGTCGCGGCGATAGCTCGAGAGGTGATAACCGAAGGCATGGAACAGTTGCTGTGCGATCGATTTGAGCGGCATGATTCCCAATTTCTCAGTAGGTTGAATAAGCGTACTTGGGATTATCGGTTTGTGGCAAGTATTCAGTTCATGCCGATCGGTGTGATTGTGCGGCGAAGCATGCCGGTGGAGGCAATTCGCCAGCCTTATTGTATAATGAACGCTACCAGCGGCGAACAGTTGCGAAGTCGTTGGGCGGCGTTGCGGCAGGCTAGTCATGGGCGGAGTGCCTTCTGAGCGAGCGCCCGTGTCTCAATTGCTAAATTGATTCCGCTAGCTGGGTTCCATTCCGACCGCCCCCACCGCAATACCCATGAACCATGTACGTGCGTTACCTTTATCATTTTCAAATCGCTCGTGGGCGCGCAAGGCAGAATGTGCCGTTCAATGAGTCGCTCCACCGAAGATCAACCCAATCAAATCACTTTCATCGGCGCCCTGCCGCCGCCGGTGACCGGCATGACCGCCATGTCCCAGGTGATCGTCGAGGAATTGAAAAAAGGAGGGCCGGTTCGCTGTTTCAATTGGTCGGCCGGGAGGCATTTGTCCGGCATGCGATGGAAACTGGTTCGAGTTTTCGGCGCATTGCGGTCATTCGTTCGAATACTTTTCGGCCGCCGTCCGCCACGTGGAGTGGTGTACTATCCTCTTAGCTCGGGATGGGGATTGTTCTATGATATCGCCATCCTGGCGGGCGCACGCTTGCGCGGTTACCGGCTGGTTCTCCATCATCACGTTTATTCTTACATCGACCGGCGCGATTGGCGCATGGCCCTGTTGCTTCGCGTCGTGGGACCGAGCGGCATTCATGTCGTCCACTGCGAGCAGATGAAGAACGATTTTCTGGCGCAATACGCGATAGGTAGCGAATTCCTGTTCGTGCCACCGACGATCGTGGCGCAGCATCTGGAGTCCGCGCCGCGTACGCGGCGCGAGCGGTTCACGCTCGGATTCATGAGCAATCTCACTTTTGCCAAGGGCCTGGATTCCGCGCTGAAGACATACGATCAATTGGCACGTGAAGGTCGCAACGTGGCGCTTGTTCTCGCCGGGCCGTGCCATGGCGCCGCCGAACGGCGCGTGCTCGATGAGTTTCTTGCCAAATGGCCGAACGGCGTCGAGTACCGCGGGCCGGTGTATGATGCGGCCAAGGGCCGTTTCTTTGCTGACATCGACGTGTTTTTGTTTCCCACGCGCTACGCCAAGGAATCCTGGGGTATTGTTCTTACGGAAGCGCTCTCGGCGAATTGCCCGGTAATCAGTTGCCGCCGCGGGTGCGTGCCATGGATCGTGCAGGATGGTTGTGGGATCGTGATCGGCGATCCAAGCGAGTTTCCGCACCATGCAAGCCAGGCCATTGTGAATTGGATGGATGATGAGCAAGAATTCGAACGCGCTCAACAGCGGGCCGGCGAGCGCGCGCGTTTACTGTCCGAAGAAGCGGATCGCCAGTTCGCCACTTTTCTGCAGCGCTTGCGAGAAATTTAGAGCACATGACAATATGAAACCGCCAAGGGCGCCAAACGCGCAAAGTTGCGCCTCGAACTGCGAAAACCCGGCGGTCTTTCTTGGCTGCCTTGGCGTTCTTGGCGGTTTAATTCGTTCTGTTAGATGCTCTTAGCCGCGGAGATATTTGTCTTGGGATTAGTCGCCACATTGAGAAGCGGCCTCTCCAGCCGCAACGGCTTCGTGCGCAAGGGCACGGCGGCGGCGCTGCGCGTGCCGCGGTTTTGGCACGGTTTGCGCGCTCGTGCCGGCGACTATCACGCCGCCCCGCCGGTGCTCGCGAACTCGTTTCCCAAGAGCGGCACGCACCTTTTATTTCAGATCGTCGACGGCTTGCCGAACTCGACGAATTACGGCGCATTCCTGGCTTCGATGACCAGCTCGTTCCGCTTCCGCGAACGCTCGCCCGAAAATGCCTCGCGGTTCATCCGCAGTTTCGTGCCGGGCGAGATCGTGCGCGGCCACCTGTTCTTTCATCCGCAAAACGCCGCCAACTTGCGCGACAAAAACGTCGTACACTATTTCGTCTATCGCGACCCACGTGCCGTGGTCGTGTCCGAGGCGCATTACCTGCGCGAAATGAATCGCTGGCATCGGCTCGCGCCGTACTTCGGCAAACTCGCATCGATAGACGAAGCCATCATGCTTTCCATTCGAGGCTTCGATCCGCCAATTGCCGGTCTGGAATATCCCAACATTGCAGAACGCTTCGCCCGCTACGCCGGCTGGCTGAATCGCGACGATTGCCTGGCGATACGCTTCGAAGATATGGCGTCCGACGCTCGCCCGACCGTGGTTCGTTGCATGGCGGAATTCTACGCCGGTCATTGCCGTGAACCCATCGACATCGATGCATGCGCCCGCGCGATGTCGGCCGGCATTGCGCCGCAAAAGTCGCACACGTTCCGCTCCGGCAAGAAATCCGGCTGGCAACAAGAGTTCACCGCCGAGCACCGCCGCGTGTTCGATCAACTGGCCGGCGAGTTGTTGATTGAACTGGGTTACGAGCAAACACACGATTGGGTCGCCGCGCCCGTAGCGCAAAGCGCGTCCGCGACCTAATGTGGGAGGCGTCTCTGACGCCGATGGCGGTCTACCAACTGAAAATCATATCGGCGTCGGAGACGCCTCCCACATCCACTCTGCCTGTCCATGCGAATCATCGTTCACGACTACGCCGGCCACCCGTTTCAGGTGCAGCTTAGCCGTGAACTGGCCGCACGCGGGCATGACGTGCTGCATCTCTACTGCGGCTCGACCCACACGCCGCGCGGCGACCTCACCCGCCGTGCGGGCGACCCGCAGTGCTTCGACGTCCGGGCAATCGGCCTCGGAAAAACGATTCCCAAGCGCAGCTTTGTGCGCCGGTATCGCATGGAATCGCAATACTCGCAGGCCCTGATTGCCGAGTGCGCGCTATTCCGACCGGATGCCGTGCTGTCGGCCAACACGCCCTCGGTGCCGGAATATCGACTTGCGAAATGGTGCGACCGGCAAGCGATCCGCCGCGTTTTTTGGGTACAGGACATTTACGGCCTGGCCGCCTACCGACTATTGGGCCGCAAGCTGCCTGGAATCGGGCATTTGGTGGGTTGCTACTTCCTGGCGCTCGATCGCTCGTCGGCCCGCCGCAGCGAGGCGGTCGTGCTGATCACCGAGGACTTCCGTGAGCTGTTCGAAAAGTGGAAAATCGACACATCGCGAATTCATGTGATTCATAACTGGGCCCCGCTCGAAAGCTTGCCGCTGCGGCCGCGCGACAATGCCTGGGCGCACGAGCACAAGCTCGGCGACGGGGTGCGCTTCGTTTATTCAGGCACGCTTTCAATGAAGACCAATCCGGCGACGCTGCTGGAATTGGCCCGCATGCTCGATCGCGACTCGGCGGGCGAGCTGATTGTCGTGTCCGAGGGGCCGCCGGTGGAATGGCTGGTTGAACAGGCGGCTCGCGAAGGCATTCGCTCGCTCAAGCGTATGAGTTTTCAACCGTTCGACGTGCTGCCCGACGTGTTGGGAAGCGCCGACGTGCTGCTTGCAATCCTCGACGCCGAGGCCGGCGTGTTCGCCGTCCCGTCCAAGGTGCTAAGTTATTTCTGCGCGGGCAGGCCGGTGCTGCTGGCCGTGCCAGGCGAGAACCTGGCGTCGAAAACCGTGGTGCAAATCGGCGCCGGACTGGTTGTCGAACCGGACGACGTCGACGGCTTCTGCGCGGCGGCCCGGCGGCTGATCGATTCGCCGGAGCTCCGCCGCCAATGCGGCCAGGCGGGGCGCCGCTACGCCGAAACACATTTCGACATCCGCCGCATTGGCGATCAGTTCGAAGAATTGCTCAGCGGCAATCGTTCGTCGCGCGGCACGTGAATGCCATCCGCATCGATCACTAGCAATCGGCCGCCGAGCAGCTTCGCCTTGCCGCGGACCACGACCGTTGCGTTCTCTTGGAGGTTCAGCAACTCGCGCGAATCAATGCGCAATGTTTTGCCTTGATCGTCCATAAGATTGACGACGGCGATCGCGCTGGCGTTCTTGCGCGCCAGGCTTTGGCAGAACGAGCAGCTGTGGTTGCCGCCGTGCTTCTTGGCGTGAGTCGCGAACTGCGCGGCGACCTTCGAATCGACCAGAAAGAACGACGCCTGGCCCTTGTACCAGGGAAAGTCCGGATGCGTCTCCGGCCAGACGTTGGGCATCCCGCCGATCTGGCCCTCAACCACGACCTCTTGTGAAGGGGCCGCCTCGGCTTGCCTCTTCGCAGCAACAAGCTGCTTCTGCACGGCCAGCACGCCAGCCGCGTCCTTTGGGGGCTCCGCAAGTCGTAATCGGACTCGCTGAGCCTCGATGTCGCCCGTCCCGGCTGCCAGGCACGCACTTACCGAAATTAGTGCAAGAATCGGGGCCATCGATCGAACAACGACACTGCGGCGGCTTGGCATGGCACGATACCTCGGTGAATTCTTCAAATGAAGCGTACAACGGGAATCTGACGCCGGACGGCCAAAGTTTACTCGCCGCGGCGAGGTGTCCCGTTTCGGAGCGGCCGGTCCCGGCAGGACCGCAAAATATAGGTTTTTCCAGCACCTCGGGCCACGGCGATTCGACCCGCCAAAAATTTTTCCGTCGCCCGCACACAAAACGCCAAGATTGCAACGCCAGCGGCGAAATTCCTCATGGACGGGCGCCACTCGGGCCCGTCCAAAACGCGTAATCGTCCGTTTCGTTCGTCTTGGGACAGCCGTGTGCGGTCTTTTCTTGCCAGCATTGTTCCGGCAGCCGTCGTGACGTCCCCGCATTTTTTGAGGAGCCGATCCATGATCAAGAAAGCTTTGTTACTCGCCATCGGGCTGGGCGTGACCACGCTGGTGCTGCTCGGCCGCGACGCCGCCAGCTACGTCGGCACGACTTACCACCGCGTGACCGACTCGGTGGAAGGGGCCGTGCCGGTCGAATTTCAGATCGACCGGGCCCGGCAAATGGTCCGCGACCTGGAACCGGAAATTCGCCGCTCGATGCACGTGATCGCCAAGGAAGAGGTCGCGCTGGAGCAGCTCAATCTGCAAATTGACGCCGGCGAAGATAAGACCGAGAAAGAGAAGGGCGACATCCTGCGTCTGCAGGCCGACCTCGGCAAGAACAAGAACCTCTACCGTTATGCAAGCCGCTCCTACTCTGCCGACGAAGTGAAACAAGATCTTGCCCGGCGATTCAACCGCTTCAAAGTGTCGGACGACACGCTTACCAGCATGAAGCAGATGCGTGACGCCCGCGAGAAGAATTTGGACGCGGCGCAGCAGAAGCTGGCCGCCCTCGTGAACGCGCGCCGCAAGCTGGAAGTCGATGTGCAGAACCTCGAAGCCAAGCGGAAACTGGTGGAAGTGGCTCAGGCCTCGAGCGAATTCGTGTTCGACGACAGCCAACTGGCCCGCGCCAAGGAGCTGATCAACGACATCCGCACGCGTCTCGACGTGGCGGCTAAGCTGGCCCACGCCGACGTGAACGTCGAAGTGGAAATCCCGCTCGACGAAGCCACGCCGTCGGACATCACCGACCAGGTGGCCGAGTACTTCCACCTCGGCGGCGAAGAGGACGAGGCGGAAGTCGTCACCGCCAGCCTGACGCGCGAGTAGTCAGACATATAGCCCGGCCATCTTGGCTGGGCATAACGCGGCCGGACCATGATGGTCCGGCTATGTAGATACGTGTAACAGTCACCCTGCGGGTCGGGAGTCATCTAAGGCTAGTTCGACGAAGGCGTCTGTGCCCCAACCACACCTTCGCATTCTGCACCGAACAGCAATGACTCCCGGCCCTTTTTCTTGAATGTCGCGAGTCGAGAGACAAGAGTCGAAAGCCAAAGTCGAATTGAGTCCGTATAAACTTGTGGCCTGAACTCTGAACCCTGAACCCTGAACTCTGAACCCTCCCCATGTTCCCCACCTGGCGATTGCGACTTCGGGAGGCCCGCATGGCCTGGCGCAGCGGCCGCTACGACGAAGCCAGCGTTTTGCTCGCGGCCGAGTCGCTTCGCGATTTTCTGCCTGCCAAGAAGCTCGCTCAGGACGTGGCCGAAAAAATTCTCATACGGGCTGGCGAGTGCTTTGCCCACGGCGACTCGGCGGCCGGCTGGCGCGACCTCACCACGGCGGACCGGCTGGGCGGCGAAGCGCAAGCCATCGCTCAACTGCGTCACCGCTATGCCGATGAGGCAATCAACGAGGTTCAGCGTTACCTGGCGGCGGGCGAAATTGCGTTGGCCAAGGCCCAGCTTGAAAAACTGCACCATCGCGGCCTCTCGGACCAGCGCGTCCGCGACTGCCAAAAGATCGCACAACTCATGCAAGAAGCTGAAAACTCCGCCGCGCGCGGGCATTTCGCCGAAGCGTCCGCAGCCGTCGAGCGCGCGGCGGCACTCGCCGCTGCCGCATCTGCCGGGAAGGGTACAATGGATGAAATCACTCGACGTCTAGCCGACGATGCGCAGCGTTTGGCCAAGAGCGGTGAGGAGTGCCAGCGGCTGTCGGCCGAAATGCATGCCGCGCTCGCGGCAGAAAATTGGTCTGCCGCCCTGAGCGCGGCCGACGCGCTGCTGGCCATCGCGCCGCAGCACGCGCCCGCCAGCCAGGCACGGCGCCGCGCGTGGCGCAGCGTCGGTATGGACGTCACGCAACCCCATCGTGGCCGGCGCGGCGGCGGATTCGTTTCGCTCCAACTCAACCACGCTGTGGCTCGCGGCGCGCGGCACTCGACAAAAGGATCGCGATCGTGTGAGGACGATACCGTGGCAGGCAACGAACACCCGCGGCGATCGCTATTATGGATCGACGCGGTCGGCGGATTTCTCGTGTGTTTGGACGATTGTGTCGTGCTGGGCCAGCCACCCGCTGGCGAGCGGATTGCCGTGCCGATCCTGGCCGATTTGTCGCGGCGGCATGCGGCAATCCGCCGCGAGGCCGGCGCGTACATCCTGGAACCGCTACAACGCACGCTGGTCGATGGCCGCGAAATCAAGGCGCCCTTCGTACTGTCGGACAACCAGCTAATTCAATTGGGCGACAACGTGCGCGTGCGGTTCACCAGACCGCATGCACTTAGCGCCACGGCACGCCTCACGATCGAAAGCCATCACAAGACCCAGCCCTCGGCCGATGCCGTGCTGCTGATGGCCGACAGCTGCGTGCTGGGGCCAAATCGCCACTGCCACGTGCGCTGCCGCGACTGGAAGAGCGACGTGGTCGTGTTCCGGCAAAACGATCGGCTGTTTTGTCGTGCCAGCGAGCCGCTCACAATCGACGGCGCGGCCATGAGCGGCGAGAGTGAAATTCAATCCGGTGTGCGCGTGGAAGGAGAAGAGTTTTCTTTCACCTGGGAAACCGTGGAGTAGTGGGGCGGCAGGTGAGTAGTGAGTAAGTGAGTAGGTAATTGGCCGACAGCGACAATTAACGGCCTTTTTCAGCGAATTCGATACATACTCACCTACTCACCCACTCACTTACTCACCCCGCCGAAGGCGCTAGACAGATGGGCGATCCGACAGCTACGCTAGAACGAGAGAACCTTTCTGCCATGAATCTTCCTGTGCGCGAACTCGAGGCGGAGCGAGGCCACGCGGCGGGGGCCGGGGGCACGGTGGTGGGGGGCGGCCGCGCCGCCACCATGAAGTTCACGTACCCCAGCGGCTCGCGCCCGTTGGAAGGCTACACGATCAAGCGCGGCGTGGGCCGCGGCGGATTCGGCGAAGTCTATTTCGCCACCAGCGACGCCGGCAAGGAAGTGGCCCTCAAGCTCATTCGGCGCAACCTCGAAGTCGAGCTGCGCGGCGTCACGCAGTGCCTCAACTTGAAGCACCCGAATCTCGTCGGCCTGTTCGACATCCGAACCGACGAGATGGGCGACCAATGGGTCATTATGGAACACGTCTCCGGCGAGTCGCTGGAAGACGTCATCGAGCGCCATCCCAACGGCATGCCTCTTGAAGACGCGCTGTGGTGGATGCGCGGCATGTGCGGCGGCGTGGCCTACCTGCACGACCACGGCATCGTGCACCGCGACCTTAAGCCGGGCAACATCTTCTTCGACGAAGGCACAGTGAAGATCGGCGACTATGGCCTGGCGAAGTTTATCTCGTGCAGCCGCCGAAGTGGGCAGACCGAGAGCGTCGGCACGGTGCATTACATGGCGCCGGAAATCGCCAACGGCCGCTACGGCCGAGAGATCGATACGTACGCTCTGGGCATCATCCTGTTCGAGATGCTCACCGGCCGCGTGCCGTTCGAGGGCGAGAGCGTCGGCGAAGTGCTCATGAAGCACCTCACGGCAGAACCGGACCTGAGCGCACTCGACGAGCCATACCGCGACATCGTGCGGCGAGCACTTGCGAAGGATCCAACCGTGCGCGTCAACAGCGTCGGCGAGATCCTGGCGCTGCTGCCGGGCGGTTTGCAGGCGGCGCCTCCTCCGCCCTACCCGCCGGCGGGGCGAAACGCCGATGCCACAGTCAATGCAGAGAATCGGCATGCAGGCGCTCAATACGTTGGCGAATTCCGGCAAGCGGGCGCCGCCATTGGCGGCCAATTCCCTCACAGCGCAAATCGCAAGGCTGCTGCTGCGACCGACACCATTGAAGAACCAATCTGGAAGGCCATTCGCGATGGCGCGACGCGCCTGCGGCAACATTGGTACGGCGACCGCGTAGCGCCGCTGCATCCGCTGGCGAAGGCGGTTATCGTTTTCGTCCTCGTGATTGTAGCAATCAACTTCTTTGAGATTTCGCTCGAATTGGTCTTCCCCGTGCTGCTGTGCTACGCCGTGTACTACGTGGTATGGCTATCGTTCTTGCGCCCAAGCATCAAGCGCCAAATGGGCGCCGCAAGTGCGACACTCGCGGGCCAGGCCGCCTCAGCCGGCGACGCCGCGTCAGCGGCCGGACTAAACACAAACTCCGCGCCAGACAACCGAACGATCCTCTGGCCCTCGCCAAGCAGCGCGCCCGCGCCCGAGCCTGCCAAGCCGGTCAGCCGGAAGGAAGCCAAAGCGGCGCGGCGTCGCCGGCCAAATTGGCGCGATGCGGCCCGGCGCGAGCTGGCCGCCAAGCCGCTGCGCGAAAAAGTTTCCGAGCTCATGGGCTCGATGATGCTGGCGGCGCTCGTATCGGCCGTGGCGGCGTGCATCGGCCCGATGCTGTTGGGTTCGCAGCCGCCTTCCGACCGCTGGGCCATGCACTTGTGGCTCATGACCATTGGCACGCTGGGCAGCTGGGCGGTTCTGATACCAGGTAAATTCGCCGAGGCCCGGCTGGAAGACCAGGTGCCGATACGCATCACGCTGCTCGCGTTTGGCGCTCTGGTGGGAATTCTCGGCTGGTTTGTGGGCGACACGCTGTTCTTGAGGTCGCCAGGCTGGGAAGAGCCGCTTGACGCCAACTGGGGACTGGTGAGCCATGAAATGCTGCGTTGGACGACGGCGCGGCCGGGTGAAGGATTCGCCCCGACGCTGGCTATGTACATGAGCTTCTTTGCATTTCTATTCCTGGTGCCGCGATGGTGGCGGCAGGCCGAGTATACGCGGGAAAAACGAATCAGTTTCTGGTGGGTCGCCGTGTGCGTGTTCTGGGCATGGGTGGTGCATTTGTTCTGGTGGTTCCCGCAGCCGACCGGCATGATGGTCGCCGGCGTGATTGCCACGGCCACGCAGCTGGCCAGCCCGTGGATGCCGCCCAGCCGCCGCAGGGCGCTCAGTGAGCAAATGGAACGAGATCTGGAGCATGCCGTAGCATAAGGCGATGATCGCATGTTTGGTCTAGGCGTAATTGAAATTCTGCTCGTGGGGATCGTGATAACCGTCATTGCGGGAATCAGCAGCAAACGGCCGGCGACGGCGCTCGGGATCGCCGTGCTGTTGTTTGTCGGGCTGGTGCTGCTGACGAGCCTCGTTTACTTGGGTCGCCATAGTCCGCCGCCGCCGGTACCCCCTCGAGCCGCGACGTGGGCCGAGCCGAACGGCTCGATGTCGGTGAGCTGGCAGGATGATGCATTTGTTGCTTTGTCGCCGAACGACGCGCATGTCAAATGGCGGATCGCTTTCTTTCCATTGATTTTGCTGGCCGGAGGTTTGGCCGCGATCGTTGGCTTCGCGTTGATTCGCCGTTCTGGTGGAGCCGCATGTGCGGCCGGCCCTCGTCGCGCCTGGTGGCCGGCAGCTTTGCTGCTTTTGTTGCTGCCGTTCGGTTTCTTTTTCTTCGTTGCCCGAACCGAAGTTCAACAGCAGGCGAGTATTACTAGTTGGGATGCGGAAATGCACGCGCAGCAAATCCAGGAGCGCGTAGCCCGCCAGCAGGCGGAATTGGAACGGCGCCAACTCGAGCTCGCGCAGCGCACCGGCGAGCTCAACAGTGAGCTGCAGCATCGTATCGAGAACATGGAAATCCACAAGTTGATGGACCTGGTCGATGCGCCGCGCATCATTCTGCCGATTCCTACGCCCGCGACAATTGCGCAGTGGGCCCAATTGGCCGCCGGGCAGCAATCCGGCGAAACTGCGTCTGGCGAGACCGCTTTAGCAACCGCGACAAAGCAAGAATCTGTTCCGCCCGAAGCCGAAGTGAAAGCCGAAGCCGACGCCGCCGTGCAGCTCATCGCGGCCGAAGGCGACGGCGCTTCAGCGGCCGGGAATGCAGCGGAGTCAGTTGCCGAGATTTCCGACAGTGATAACCGTCCGCGTCGCACCTTAACAGGGTCGGTCGAACCGGAACGCTCAGCGTCGCCAACGGAATCAAAAGTGTCCCGGCCATTATGGGTCCAGCATGCGCCGAAGCGAGTCGGCAACGTGCGCCGCGACGTGATCGTTACCGACGAATACGCCTCGATCGAAGAATGTGAATGGGCCGCTGACCGACTGCTTCAACTGAAGACGTTCGAGCACCTCCAGCGGCTGGTCGGCAAGCCATTCGATGCCGACCAAGCGCATCGGATGCGCGACTATGCCTTGAGCATCGAAGGCCAGGCACCGTGGTTTCTCGCGGAGCTGGAAAAAGCTGGCATCACGATTGACTATATTCACCACGAAATCGCCCGCGACGAATATTTGGAGGAAGTCGAGCGATCGTTCGGGAAGATGCTGAAACTCTACACGCAAATTGAATTCACTCCGGCGGTCGAAAACGAGCTGCGTCAGCGATGGCAGATCAGCCAGAGGCAGGAGCGGTTCGCGATTGTCGGGCTGGGCGCCAGCTCGGTATTGGGGCTTTTGGGACTGGCCTGGGGGCTGTTGAAGGTCGACACCTGGACTAAGGGTTATTACACCAAGCGGCTGTTCATCGGCGTGCCGCTGGCCGTGATCGGAACGTTTGGCCTATACGCACTTTTGCTTGAGATGGGCTTCGATCTACCGCACTAAGAGAATTGATTTATTGTCTCACGCAGAGGCGCAGGGAACGCAGAGGTAGGAACACTGATCTTCGCTAATTTTTATTAGCGTCGATTAGCGGTGACTCGTGTTCCACGTAGGACCCGTTTGCTTCTGAATCTCTCTGCGCCTCTGCGTGAGATCTTTTATTTTTGAGCGAGTTCGCAGTAACCATGGGTTGCGGTAACGCGCCGGTTGTTAGAATATAATTCGAGCAACCCAGTTTTAAGCGCCATGCCCAACACGCCGCATCCCGACATGCTGTTGGTCGAGCAGATCCGCTCCGGCAAGCCGGAAGCCTGGAACACGCTCATTGCGCAATACGAAGGCCGGCTGTTGTCGTTCGTCGACAGCCGGCTGCGGCGGCGTGCATCGAGCGAGGACGTCGTGCAGGAGACGTTCATCGGCTTTCTCACCAGCCTGCCGAACTACGACACGCGGCGGCCACTGGAGAGCTATCTGTTCTCCATCGCGGCCCACAAGCTGACCGATTACTTGCGGCGCGAAGGCCGGCGGCCAGCCCTGCCGCTGTCGTCCACCGGCGCGAGCGGCAGCGGCAACTGGGACATGCCCGGAGCAGGACGGCCGGCCAGCAGCATCGCCCGCAGCGGTGAACGCAAGGCGCTCGAGGAAGAGGCGCTTGCGCGCGGCATCGGCGAACAAATCGAGCATTGGCGCACCAAGGGCGATTGGGAGAAGCTCAAATGCATGGAGCTGCTGTTCGTGCGCGGCGCGGCCAACAAAGACGTGGCCGGGCTGCTGGGCATCAGCGAGCAGCAAGTCGCCAACTTCAAGTTCGATTTCCTCGACCGGCTGCGAAACCTGGTGAAGAAACAGCGATTGAATGAGGATGTGTTTCCTGAGTTGTATGCGGAATAATTCTCTCGCAAAGGCGCGAAGGCGCAAAGGTGCGTGGATGAAGGATGAGAGATGAAGGATAAGTGATATGGTATTGGATTTGCGACCGGCGAGCATTCATGCCTCATCTCTCATCTGTTTTCCTTTGCGCGTTAGCGCCTTTGCGAGAGATACAAATGGCTGAGCACTTTACGACAACCGAGCTCGAAGCCTTCCTCGACGAGGCGCTCCCGGTCGAGCGGATGGCGGCGATTGAGGATGCGCTGCGCAAGAGCGATGCGCTGCAGAAACAGCTCGCGGCCATCAACGGCCGGCGCGATGCGGGCGTGCACTCGCTGGGTGAGGTCTGGCGGCGGCACCGGCTTAGCTGCCCGACGCGCGAGCAGCTGGGCAGCTACTTGCTGGGAGTGCTGCCGGGCGAGGCGGCCGAGTACACTCGATTTCATCTGGAAACGATCGGCTGCCGCTACTGCGCCGCCAGCATCGCCGATCTCAAGGCACGGCAATCGGCCGCCGAAGCCGACATCGCCGAGCGCCGCCGGCAGAAATACTTCCAGTCCAGCGCGGGTTATCTGCGACGGAAGTAGTAGGCACACTCCGTGTGCCGTAACAGCGCCAGAGAAAAGCGAAACGTTTGATGCGGTGCAGTTTGCTTATAGGCACTTCGTACTGGAGCGCACGTTCAACTTCTGCTGCGGCACACGGAGTGTGCCTGCTACATCACAACCGCAGAACGTCGAATTGCGACTGCCAGAACAGGGCCGGCGGAAAAAGTGCGTTGACGCGCTTGAGCATTTCTTCATTCGCGGCGTGGAGGCGGCCCAATTCGATCGCCTTTGCCACGTTAAGGTTGCCCACCAGAAGCGATTCAAACGTGGCGGCGTCACATTGGACGTCGGCGGCATTCGACGTATCCTCCACCAACCGGCTGCTGCGCCGCGTGACCACAAGCTGGAGCCGCTTGCTGCCGCATTCGAAACAAATCTGAAACGGCCGCGGCAAGCCGGCGCGCTTCGCGCGCCTGCGCAGAATTGAATAAATTGCCTCAACCCAGCGCGACGGCGAAAGAAGTTTCACCAGCAGGGTGCCGCCGGCGCTGCGCTCGTCGGCACACCAGCTGCCGCCGGCGGTTACAATGAGCTCGTGCAGCGGGTCGGACGCTGGAGCGTAAAGGGAAAGAGTATGATGGTCGCGCTCGATCGCGTCCTGGCAGGCGCGTACGACGAGGCGAGGGGCTGCGCGCGCAAAGTCGCGCAAGCAACAAAGCTCGAGAATCTTACCGCCGCAAGCGACCGCATAGCCGACAATTCGCGACTCGGTTTCGGTATCCTGCCATTGATCGGCGCCTTCGACGGCAACTATCAAATCGGAGTGCGCTTTGCGGCCGACGAGCCACTGCCAATACGTTTCGCCGCGGTGCAGTGCCCCCCAACCACGGCTGGCTGATTCCGCGTACACGGCTCGCACCGCGTCCAATTCAACGTGTCGCCAGCGGCGAATCTGCGGCGACTGCCAGCGACGCGATGCGATCGCAGATTGAGCAGAAAGATGGGCCAGCAGGTCGCTGACGCTCACTTCGGAATGGCCTGGCGCGCGCACATCGGTCCACCCGGCGGCGCGAAATGGCTGGGGACGATCGCTGCGCACCAGCGAGATGACGGCCTGCGATTCGTGCATTTGCTGCTCGGCGGTCGCAAGCAGCTTGACTTCGTAGCCCGCCTGAGCGTACTCCGGCAAGACGGCCAGGTCTTGTACGCCGCCGACGGCAACCTTGACGCCGCCGAACCACGCCATGCGCTCGAGCAGCTGCGCGTGGGCAACGATTTGCTGGCCGTATCGTAGCAGCAGGCGATCGCTGGGTTCGTAGGACGGTTCATCCAGCGAGGTGAGAAAATCCTCGTAAGAGGGCGACTGATTGGCGGCCCGCAGAAGCGCGTGAATCGCCGCATGGTCGCTGATGTGCCCAAAGACGAGGCGCGGCTCCCTGGCATGAACAAAACCAATCGCGGGCGGAGTCGACGCCACGTCCATGGAACAGGCCGCTTCGTGGTTCCGTATCGATGACGAGCCCCGAGAGCGCCCTCGCCCCGGCCCTCTCCCAGGGGGACAGGAAGCACGATGACGCGCTCTTGGTTAAGAGTACGGCACAAGCGGCGGATCGTCCAGAAGCAGCTGCTCGAAGTGCTCGCGCGGATGCAAGCAGAATGAGTATTCGCGCGATGCAAGAATGCCGCCGGCGCGCTTGCGTTCGGCGAGTTCTTCACATCGCCGCTCCACATTGTCGCGCACGCTTGACAGGTAGCTCTGCAAGGCTTGGTTCGCACCGGTAATTGCCACGTGACGTTCGCGGGCGTTATCCCGCGTTTTGGGGGTGCCAATCCAATGCAGCTTTGTTTTGATGAGCTGGGCGACAGCCCGCGCATCTTCCGGCGACAGCGGACCATTAACGTTAACATACCGTTCTGGATGATACCGCATCTCGCGCGCTTGCTGTCGCAGCTGGCTCTCCTGCAGCGGATCCGTTTGTTCATGGGAGATCGGCAGGCGCAGCGTGGCGGAGACCGTCGCAAACTGTGGCAGCTCGAAGCCAAAAAACTGCCTCGCGATTTCATCGGTCACTTGATCGTACTTCGCGCCGCCGATCCCATGCAGGAACACATCGCTAAGCATGAGCCGGGCAAAGAGCGTTGTGGCCAGGGCGCGCGTACGAATCTTGATGCGGCGTGAGGGCAGCTCCAGCAGTGTGTCGACAGCCGCCGCCGCGTCGCGATCGGCCGATAGCGGCAGCGCGATCGTAAAAGCTTCGCGGTCGGTAATTTGCAATTCGTCGGCCGCTTGCCGGGCGAACAGCGGCCGCCGGCGGGGATCTGCGCTTGACCAGATCCAGAAGGGTGCTTCCAGCCAGCCGTCGGATTCGGCGAGGTCGGGCACGGGTTGAGCGCGGTTGCGTAGCCGATGCGCCGCACGATAGGCAGCGAGCGAATCGTTGTGAGCCGTCCAAAACCGCGGCAAATGTGCCAAAATGTGGCATACGAACCAGGCGAATTCCGGCAATTGGCAGACGGCGCTCTGCGGCAGCTCGAGAGTGTCGTTGCTCCACGTTTGTTCCAGCGCATGCCGTGCCTGTGCCAGGCGCAGGCCGAGGTTTGTTTGTGACGGGTTGCGCTGCTTCACTAGCGGCCAGAGTGATTGAACCAAGGGCTCGCGCACCAACGGTTGAATGAGCGCGGCGACGCGCTGGTGGAAGCTCGCGAGTGTGGCCTCGTCGCGGATCTGACGTTCTTCGTACGGCACTTCGGCCGCCGGCTCGTCGTAGGGCACGGCTAGAGCGCGCGGCCGCTCGCGCGGGCCGGTCGGCACGCGGATCGATGCGCTGCGGCAAAGATCGCTGTCGATCAACAAGTGAATCCCGACGCCGCCCAGACGGCGCGCCAACCCGCCAAGCACAAAGTTCTTGTACCACACGCCCGCATGAAAAAGTTGTGGCTGATGGCCCGAAAGAACGAGCGGCGCGCCGGCCGGCGGATTTCGCAATCGATCAGCCACGTCGCGGTACGGGCGCGTGTATTCGGCCGCTTGTTGGATGAGCGCGTGGCGGGCTGTTGCGGCCAGGTCGGAAGCCAAGCGCCCCTGAATGTCCACATCGATCTGCGCCAGCCGCTGACGGTTGTCGGCAACGACTTCACTCAGCGCGGACCAGGGCGGGTCAATCAGCTTTTGACCATCCTCCTGCGGGGCACGCAGCCGCCTGAACTCGCTCGCACGTTCCATTAGCATGTTCGAGAGCGACCGAGTTTGAATGAATTACGGAGGACAATGCGTTCTTGTGAATACATAGCCCGGCCATGTTAGCCGGGCAGATTTGGCGCTTCACCGTTTTGCGGACCAAGATGGTCCGGCTATGTATGGCTTACCTTGTGCGGCAATGAACCGTTGGCAATTTCGGGGGCGGCCTCCCCTTGCGTTTCGTCGGCCTCGACGGCGGCAATCGCGCGGTCGAGCACCTGATGATAATACTCCAGTCGCCGCCGGCCGTCATCGAGGCTGCCGCCAAAGCTCCGCTCCTCGTCGAGATAGACTAGCGGCACGGGGATTTCGACGACGTGCAGCCCGCGATGAGCGGCCTGCACCCACAGCTCGATCGGCATGCCGTAGCCGGGCTCGGTGATTTGCAGCTGCGCGAGCGCATCGGTGCGATAGGCCTTGAAGCCGCAAAAGGCGTCGGTGAGCGTGAGGTTCAACCGTTCGTTCAGCTCGCGGGTAATTTGCATGTTAATCTGGCGGCGCTCGGCCGGGGCGCGATTTGCCTGCTTCTCGTTCCACAGGTAGCGGCTGCCGGAAACGATGTCGGCATCGCGGCAGGCGGCCACGAGCTGGCCGATGCGCTGCGGCTCATGCTGCCCGTCGCAATCGATCGTCACCAGCACGTCGTAAGGCGCGCTCTGGGCGTAATCGAACGCGGTCTTCAGCGCCGCCCCGTAGCCGAGGTTCTTTTCGTGACCAATGCATTGGATGTCACGTCGCGCGGCCAACAGTTTGGACGTGCCGTCGGTCGAACCGTCGTCGACGACAATCACGTCGCCGGCGTAGCGCAGCACTTCATCGAGCACCGGGTTGACGTGCGACGCTTCGTTATAAACGGGCAGCGCGGTGAGAAAGCGAGGAGACTGGTTCATGGCGGCAGGTTGCTCCAAAGGCCTTCCGCGCTTTTTGATGTGTGCGCGGCGATTCAGCCAGTACATGCCCTGTGCCCGATAAGCCGGGCTCCCGATGGGCGGCGCTCGATTCGCGACAGCGAAGCGATTAAAGACGTGAGCCAGCAATCGCGGCGCGGCGAATCAACGGCCATCCTGCCGTTACCCCTCCATTCTAGAAAGGGGTCAGCACCGGTCAACCAAGCACGCGGAGCGTCGCAACATCGGGCAATTGATAGCGAAAAAACGAGTGGACAAGCGCTCGTTTCGCACGAGCACCACGATGCTGGCGCGGCGGCGCACGCTACAATCGGGAAATCACGCGCAACCTATTCGACCGTTACGGTCGTCAACGCCGGCTCCACGGTGTCAGGCGGCGCAGGTTCCTCATTCGACGCATCATCCTTGTTCGTGTCGCTCGCTTCGTCCCGCGGCGCTTCGGCTGTTGCAACGAATTGATATTTCAGCACACGCGGACCGTTTTGCTCTTCAATTTCCAGAAGCATCGAAGTACCGACCA
>DATFGJ010000056.1:0-3490 GCA_035249585.1 Lacipirellulaceae bacterium | reverse complement strand
CCGGCGCGAGGCGATATTTCGACAGAAACCCCAACCCGAACCATCTAGACGGAGTCCAGACTCCTGCAAAATCGATTGTAACACGCCCTTTTATTCCGGTCCAGTTTTTCGCCCTTTCTGGAGTCGGATGTCGCGCGCGAGTCTGCTATGCTGCGAGCTATGAAGATGAAAGCCGTGCAGGTCGTTGCCCGCGGTAAGGCGGTGTTTGTCGAGGCCCCGGTTCCCGAGATTCAGCCGGGCCACGCGCTGGTGCGTACGCGGCGACTGTCATTGTGCGGCAGCGACATCCAGATGCTGCATTACGCCGCGGATGAGGCATATCCGTTTCCCGTCGGCACGACGGGGCACGAAATGGTGGGCGTTATCGAAGCGGTCGACGCGCCGGGCTCGGGGCTGAAGGTTGGCGTCCAAGTGCTCGCGCTTGCGCCTGGCCATCGGGCGATGGCCGAGTATTATCTGGCGCCGGTCGAGCACGTGATTCCGTTGCCATCGGGTCTGCCGATCGAGCAGTTGTTGCAGGCGCAGCAGATGGGCACCGTGTTCTACGCGTCGCAGCGGCTTCCCGAGGTGAAGGGCAAGACGGTTGCGGTGATCGGCCAGGGTTCGGCCGGCTTGTTCTTCAACTATCGATTGCGGCAGCTTGGGGCGAAGCGCGTGATCGCGCTGGACATCGCGGCGTTTCGACTGAAGCGCTCAAAGGCCTTCGGCGCGACGCACACAATCGATAATTCGCGCGTCGATCCTATCGAGGCGATTCGCAAGATCAATAATGGCGAACTGGCCGACATCGTCGTGGAAGCTGCCGGCGAAGTGACGTCCATCAACCTGGCTTTGGACCTCGTGCGCCAGTACGGCGACATCTTGTATTTCGGCTACCCGCGCGGCCAGGTGTTTTCGTTCAACTTCGACAAATTCTTCCACAAATGCTGCCGCGCACAAACGATCGTCGGCGCCTCGGTCGAGCCGAACCAGGCCTCGACGCGCACGGCTCTCGATCTGATCGCTGGCGGCAAGATCGACGTCAGTCAGCTCATCACGCACCGCTTTCCATTCGAGAAGGTGATGGAAGCCTACGAGCTGCACCGCACGCGCTGCGACGAGTGCGTGAAGATCGTGATCGAGATGCCGGAGTGAGGATGCGGGATGTTTGCAACCGTCACTTCCTCTAATAATCGAGAATGTCCCCTTTATCTCCTCCCTTTATCTCCTCCTCTTTGAATCATCTCAGCGACGTGTGTGTTCATCGCGGACCACAAGCGAACTATGCGGCAGAGCTGAAAGGCTAATCTTCGACGGGTACTCGGCGTTTTGTTTTAAGAAACGAGTTCAGACAGGCTCTTGCCGCAAGTTCAAGAGAAAGTCCGGGTGCGGATACGGGCGGCGAGAAAAAGCCCTTAATCGCTGGGGCCAATACTTAATACGTGCGTTCCGTTTCTGGAAGTGCCCCAGCAACGTTTAGCGGCACCGAACGCCCGATTCTTAAGCACGACGGGATTCCCGCGTCAGGATCTAAGCAGTCAACCCTGGCGGCGCAATCGCTTCATAAGTCTTGATTTAGAAAGTGGTTGCACGGAGTGGCGTGGCGGCGTCCGACTGCACATATCCTGGCGTCGGCACGATGGTTGCGTTTCACCGGCCGTATCACCTACAGGCGGTGTGGCGGAAAAGGAATGCGGAATCAGATCGGTCTGAATGTAATCCTCGCGCTCATCATTGTCTGTTTCTCGGTCGCACAGCCACTCGTCCATGCGCAGTGTACTAGCGGGACGTTTTGCCGTTGCCCGGGTTGCCCGAGCGTCAAACAACCCTATCGGCAAGGCCGCTGGTTCATTATAGAAACGGCAAATTTTCAAGTTTGCTGCGAGCGATCCGACGCCTCGGCCAAGCACCTGGCGCGCCATGCGGAAACGCTGAAAACTGTCCTAAGCTCCAAATGGCTGGGCGACGACTCGCCCGCTCGCTGGAACCCGAAATGTCAAATCATTCTGCACCTAAGCCGGCGTAGTTACAGCCAGGCGGTAGGCCGTGGCGGTGAGCGCACCGTAGGCTCATCGTCTGTGAAATCCAGCAACGGCCGAATCGTAGCGCGGCGCATCGATCTCCTGGAAGCCGATACGGAGTTTCTGAAAGCGGCATTGCCTCACGAACTGACGCACGTCGTCGTCAACGATCGGTTCCTCATCAACCCGTTGCCGCGATGGGCTGACGAAGGTATTGCGATCTTGGCTGACCCACAAGCCAAACAACGACGACATCGGAACGACCTACATATAGCTGTCGCAGACGGGACGGCCTTTCACGCTGCAGCGCTTCTTGCGCTCGGAGAATACCCACAGACGGATCGGTTTGGAGCATTCTACGGACAGAGCGCCTCGCTCACGGAGTTTCTGGTGGAGCGCGAAACTCCCGTCCATTTTGTGGCTTTCATGGAGGCGGCGCGACGCGAAGGATACGACTCCGCGTTACGTCGATACTACGAGATTGACGGCATTGGCGAACTCGATCGCCGGTGGCGTCAGCGTCTCGATTTCGTCGAGTTTTCTCACACGGGTGGCTGAACTCAGATTGGCTACGCGAACACTCCGATTTCGAAGTGTGCGATTTAGCGCGCAGAAACGCACGCTTGACTGTGCTCATCCATCGCGCGGCGCAGTATTGCGGTGCGAAAAATTCGTTTCACGGCAGTAAAGTTTCCCAAATTCAGAAGTTGACGTCCCGATGGAAGTAAGCCGTGGTTAAATAGTTCGGACACATCCATGCCTAAATGTCTGAACGGCGTGTCGGCGGGTGTTAGCCACTGGCACAGAAGATGCCGAGTAAGTCGGCGGGGCACAACGTAGACCGATTTGACGTGCATTTCTGCCCCTCCCTAAAATTGGGGGACGGGAAGCTACTATGCCTGGCATTCGTTTCAAACGAGCTGCTCGCAATCGCTGGCGGACAATCGCAATTTGGACGATGTTGCCGCTGGCCGTTCTTAATAGCCGGGCCGTTCTTGGCTGCGGCTGCTCGGGTCACTTTGAATCCGCTTGCCATTGCGCGTGCTCTGATTCGCAGACTGATGGTCGTAGCCACACCTGCGTTCGATGTGGGGAAGACGGTCGTTCGGCATGCCAGTGTTGCGGCCAGGTCGAAAAGGCGGCAGCTGTCGAATGTGGACATTCCGAACAAGGAACATCCCTCTCCGGCTCTCCTTGCAAGGTGATTGCAGTTCACGAGGTCATCCCAGCGACGGTTGTTAGTGTTCTCAAAGCGGACAATCTAACGGCATTGGCGCTTGATTCGGACACGATCGATCTGCCGATCATCTTCGTGCAGCTCAACATCGGTAACGTAGATCTGGCATTATTTGGCCACCCGCCTAGGGACTTAGTTGTCACGCTGCACCGCCTAATCATTTGATTCTACTCAGCGCAGTGTTTCGCTGCGCTTAACGGCCATCGATCAGCGGCTTAGTAACGCTCGTCGATTTTGACCGATGGATTCTCTG
>DATFGJ010000055.1:0-3892 GCA_035249585.1 Lacipirellulaceae bacterium | reverse complement strand
GCCGGTATCGATTGTCCGCCGCCCAATTTGTCGCACAGCAATTGCCAGGTCTGCCGCTCGTATTCGAGAAGCCGCAGCAACACGGCAAGCTTTTCGGCATCCGAATGGATTTTCGCTTCCGACGCCAGCCGGAACAGAAACCAATACACGTCGGTGAGCCTCTTGTTCAGCTCGGCATCCTGATTTCGGACGCCGGCCAACATCTCGCCAACGATATCGATCACTCTCAACAGCGGCGTCGCCGCCGCCGGCTGATCGCCGCGGCGCAGCGCGTCCGACGCTTGGCGGCCGAAACGGATCGCGCCTTCAATCAGCATCAGATGGAGCCGGTACGACGGCGCCGTGAGAACCTTCGACTCCAAGTATTGTGCGTTCTGAGCTGCCATAAGATTTGTAGCTGAAGTCGCAAGACTTCAGATTAAAAATGCGCTATCGCTTGGAATTCTTGCGAATTCCGCTACCAACGTTTCTCACCAATCAGGCTGTTCTACGACGTACGGCCGAGCGGCGGAATAACTTGAAGTCCGGAAAGCGCGGTCAAGTTGTCTTGCATCGCCGCGATCGTCGACTCCAGTTGGAAAAACTGAGCCAACAGTGCCTCGCGTTGCCGCGTCAACCGGGCATCCATAAACGCGATGCGATCCTTGTTGTTATTGATAATATCGGCGAGCGTCTCGGCCCGCGTGCCCAGCACCGAATTGCCCTCGCCGGCCAGTTGCTCGATTGCTGCTTTCAATTTGGCCGACAGGCCAAGCGTATCGTGCGTGAACAATTGTTCGAGAGCGGCAGGGTCTTCGGCAAACGCCTCTTCAAGTTTGGCGGTGTCCAGCTCAAGTTTTCCCTGGTCGTCGAATGTGAGGCCGATCGATCCCAGCGAAGTAAAGCTTCCCACGCCGAAGAACTGCCCCGACAGAATCCGGTTCAGATCCGATTCGACGCGCAACACCGCCGTGGTGCCGAATAGGATGCCGGTCGTCTGATCCACTTCGTTGAATGAGGTTACCTCGTCGAGGTTCGCGCGTACGGAATTGAACGCGTCGACAAGATCCTGCACCGCAGTGACCAGATCGGATTGAGCTGTGTCGACCTCAACCGTGACGTTTTCGTCGGACGGATTCAATACGGTTAGCTCAACGCCGGGAATTATTTCGTCGAACGTGTTGTCGGGCGATGCCACGAGCAACCCGCCGCCGAAACTGGAGCCGCCGAATTCAATCACGGCGTCGCGCGGGCGGCTCAGCTCTTCAAAACTAAGATCCGCATCCAGTCCATCCACGAGCAGTTCGCGGCCGGCGCCAGTCTCATCGGCCGTAAGAATCAGCCGGTAGCCGATGCCGTCGAACACGGCGCTCGCAGTGACCCCGGCTTCGAGGCTATTGATTTTCGTCGCCAGCGCGACCAAGCCGGTTTGAGCGGCACTGCCTGAAATGGTGCCGGCTCCGTCGATTGCCTGTCGCGTGACGCCGTCGATGACCTTGTCCTTAGCCTCGCGCGCCAGCCCGAGAGCGGCCGCCGTCGTGCCGCCGGCCAATTCCTCGACCTTAAGCGTAGCGCTGCCATTGACCGTCTCGAACAGCAAAATCCCGGTGCCGGCATCGTTGAGCCGCGCTTCGACGTCGAGGTTCGTCGCATTGATGGCGTCGACCACATCGCCGACCGTCTCGAAGGTCGAGTCCAGCACAATCCCAGCCGATTTGCCGGTTCCATCGGTGATTTTGAATGCGCCAAGCGGAACTCCAGCCCCGGCGTTCAGCGACGAGAGCGAGGCCGAGATCGGCCCCTCAAGCTCGCCCAAATCAACAGTGAATTGCGATGTACCGTCGATGATCTGTTTTGACACGCCGCCCACGTCCGCAACCACACCGGTGCCCAACAGCCGCAAATCGGCGGCGGCCGTGTTGTTGCCGACCTCTCTCACTTCAAGCGTGCCATCCCCGCCCGCGTTGTCGACGAGCAAAATCCCGTCGCCCGCATCGTTGATCCGGGCTTCAACACTGGCCGTCGTGATTGCGTTAATGCGATCAATCACATCGCCGATCGTCTTGGCTTCATTGCCGACAGTGTTCAAATCCACGGCCCCGGTTACGCCGTTGCTATCCACGATCAGGATGTCGGCGATGTCGATGCCTTTTCCGCCGTTCAGCGAGGAGAGCAGCGTAGCCCGACTGATCTGCTGCCTGGCGAGTGTGCCGCTGTTGATCGCATCTGCCGCTTCGTCGAATACAATCCCTAGATTTGTGGCCGTGTTCGTGGCATCAGCATCTTCCACAATGAGATTGCTGGCCGTGCCACCCGTCGTGTCGCGGAGCGCGATGCCGTTGCGTGCCGAGTTGATCTCCGCGGTTACGCCGACCGCTTGCGCGTTAATTGCCGCGACAATGTCCGCCACGGTCTCCGCCGCTGACAAGTCGACGCTTGAGGTGACATTGTTGCGGTTCGTGATGTCGATATTTCCAAGCGTGCCGATGCCCTGTCCGCCGCGCAGACTGCTGACCAGCGTATCTCGGAGCCCGCTAATCAGTCGGCCACCCGTAAGCGTGCCACCAACGACTGTTGTGGCAAGCCCTAATGCTTCGGCAGCTGTGCCGCTGCCCACGCTGGCGACTACGAAGGTTCCCGCGCCGACCGTGAGATCGGTCAGCTCTATCCGCCTGCCGTCGGCTGCGATTGACGCCGAAAGCTTGGCCGGGTTCGCCGCGTTCAACGCTTCGAGCACTTCGCCCAACGTCGTTGCCTCGCCAAGATCCACCGACAGGCCGGTTCCATCGGCGAGCGAAATCTGCAGGTCGGCGCCGGCGGCAAGTGGCACTCCGTTGCCGTCATTGATGGACGCGAGCTTGGTCCCATCGTGCAGCGTGAGGATGTCCGTGCCCGTCGCCTCATTGACTGCCACGTTAATTCCCGCCAAGCCAAGATCGAGCGCCGTCTGGCCGCCGCCAAGCTCCTGCACCCGCAGATTGCCGGTACCGCCTGACGTATCGATGAGCTTAAACGTATCGCCCACGGCAACCGCAGAAACGTTCGCCAATCCGTTGTTGTTGATCGCGTTCAGCACGTCGTCGACGGTGCGCGCGAGGCGTAGATCGACATTCGCAGCGTTGCCGGCGCGATCGGTGATTCGAATCTGGCCGCGGCGCACTCCGGCTCCGCCGTTCAGCTCGGCGAGCGAAATACCCTTGTCGACGTGTCCACCAAAGCCAAACGTGAGCGTCCCACCGGACGCGAGGTCGTCGAAGCTCTGCAGGCTGCCGCTGGCCAGCTGGTGGGCCGTCGCAGTTTGAAGCGGCCTAATCTGGTAATTGCCGAGGGCCGGGTTGCCGCCCGTGGCCAGCTTGGCGCTCAACACATCGGAGTCGCTTGACGTGACGGTTTTCGCCTGGAACAAATTGGCGGTCGACAATTTGTTGACTTCGAATTCGAACGCCAGCATAAGCGACGTCAGATTCGTGATCGCCAGTCGCTCGCTTTCGATAAGCTTGTTGCGATTGACAACCAGCTCCCGCGGCCGGGCCGCGACGGCCATCAGCTTATTCACCGTTTCCTCGATGGGAATGCCGGTGATCAGGCCAACACTGCTCTGGATGCGAGTCATAAGCGACCTGAAACCAAATCCTGCAGCCGGTTAGGCGACTTGCCACCATCCAGCAATCGCATTGCAAGCATACGCTGGACACATGCGCGGACCGCTATCGCGATAGCGCGCAAAGGCTAACGAATATATCGACCAGGTAAGGTTCAATTCTCGATAGCGTCTTGACGCATGCGCGCTACGAAAAAAGAACCGGCTCGACCCACAAGGGCCAAGCCGGTTCGAAAATTCGCCTTGCAGGATGGGCACCTGCCCACTCTACACGTGCGTCGCCTATTGCAGCAGCGCCAGCACGTTTTGCGG
>DATFGJ010000054.1:0-2047 GCA_035249585.1 Lacipirellulaceae bacterium | reverse complement strand
GTCCAAGACGCCAGGAGTCGCGCCGCCGATGTTCGTCATGATCAATCGCAGCGCTCTGCCGATGGTTGCGTTGGCGCGCCATCCCTGGCCGAGCGCGTTAGCGCCGCAATTGATTTGCAGGCTTTTGCGACATGGGCCGTTGACAACGATGACCGGCGCGACGTTACCGGTGGTGGTCTGCACGCCGTCGAGGTTGAAACCAGGCTTGAGCACGCCTTTTACCGCAGCGATGACAAGCGGAAAATATTCCGGCAAGCAGCCCGCCATCACCGCATTCGCGGCGATCTTTTCTATGGCGGCGACGCCGTTCAACGGCGGCATCACACCGAGCGCCAAATCCTTGTCCACACTGCCCGCGGCAATCATTTCATCGACCGCTGCCCGCGTCGGCGGGAGGACTGGCAAGCCGTCGCTCCAGCCACGCTTGACGAGTTCTTTGAATAGAATAGAGGGGTCACTGGAAACACCAATGGGAGAGTCCAAAGGGACGATTTTCTTGCTCGCTGGCTCGCCCGACCCGGACGCCGCCTGACTTTGCCGAAGCAACCTTGTCGTAATCGAATCAACCGTCGACTCGGCCAAAGATCGTAACTGATCCAGCGAAACGGTCCCGACCGGATGGGGCACTATGACAAGAGGAAGATCGTTCATGCCTCGGTTTCGTGACTCCGTTCGCGCAAGTTTAAGGAACTCCTTCGTCACCACCGTCGCAGTGGGAATTCCGGCGCTTTCTAGCTTGACCGAGTCGTGGATACTCCACGACGTGCACGATCCTCAATCGGCGAACGCGTTGATCACGACATCGCAGCGGGCAATCAGCTCGGGAAAGCAGTCCGCTTCCGTCCGGCTCATCTTGCGCTTTGGGATCAGTTCGATAGCGTCGTTGCGACATTTGAGCAGTTCACCGACGAACTCAAGAAATTTATCGGCATTCGGCTTGTTATTGTCGAGTAGGCCGATGCGGAGACCTTGGAGAGCGTCGCGTTTACGCCGGGCGAGGCCCGATTTCTTGCTCGCTCTCTCCCCCACGGGGCTAACAATCTCGATCATTTCTTGACTCATTGGCGTGTGCCTCCGGTTTCAAATAGAAACGCGCCTCAATGCTGTGACTAGCCGAGCGGTTTCAAATCGTAAAACCGCTCAGCGTTGCGGTGCAGCACCGCGTGTTTATCGTCGTCGGTGAGGTGCTCGTTATCGACGATTTCTTCGATCTCGTGTTTGCAATATTCGTTGTTGACCTCGTGCGGAAAGTCGCTGGAGAACATGAACGGCTTATTGCCAACGGCATCGATCAAATGATGCAGCGGCTTCTCCGTGCCTTCGCAGCCGACAAAGATTCTCCCCGCTTCGATATGGCGCCGGATATAGTCGCTGACCTTTTCACCGGGTTTGAGGTCAATGTACTCATTGCGGGGATCGTATTGAATATGAGTTTCCCAGCCGCGATCGAAACGTTCGAGACAAGTTTGCAGCCAGGACACGCCCGCTTCCATGAAACCGATGCGGAGATTGGGATACTTGTCGAACAGGCCATTAAAAACTATTCCTGCGAACGCCACCATCTGGCCGAACGGATGGCCGAGGCCGTTGATCGGCGCATAGGGCGTCAAATAATCCATGCCCAGACCTTCATGCGCGCCGCCGTGCACGCCGATGCAGCAGCCGAGACGATCGGCCTCGGCATAGACCGGCCAATATTCCTTGCTGCCCAAGTGACCCTTGAAGCCGGTCGACGGCAACATCACGCCGCAGAAACCCAGCTCGGTCACCGCGCGGCGCATTTCCTTCACGGCTTCTTCGGGTTCCTGGAGCGGGATCAGCCCCAGTCCCTGGAAACGCGCGCTCTTTTTCAAATAAGTATCCGCGAACCAATTATTCCAGGCGCGCGCTACGTCGACGGCGAACTCCAGGGTGATGACTTTGCCGAAGGCCAAACCGCCGGTGCTGTAAAGCACGGCACGCTCAATGCCGACGTCTTCCATGAATTCCAGCCAGCCGTCCTCCCGGACCTGGCGGAAGGCACCGGGCACGAGCTGAAACAAACTGG
>DATFGJ010000053.1:0-4877 GCA_035249585.1 Lacipirellulaceae bacterium | reverse complement strand
GCCAGCCTTGAACTCCTGAATCTGCTGCACGTGATGCCCACCATGCGCCATCAGCAGGCCCTGCAAGGTGTCGAACGGCAGATACGGATTCGCTCCGCTCAGGAACGTGGCAATCTGCCCGGCATTTGCGACGAGCTGTTTGAAGGCCGCGTCCTGGTCCTGCTCGCTGTCGGCACGTGTGGCGTCGAGGTAGTCACTGATCGCTCCCCAGTGACCGGCCAGCAGCTCGAAGAGCTTCTCCGAGGCCGCCTCACCGTAGAAAGGTTCGATAGAACCGGCAAGCGCCTGCGCGTTTTCAACCACCTGCTGCTCCGCCGCCTTGGCCGCATCCGCATTGCCTGCGAATCGCGCATCGACGACATTGCGCACCCAGAAAATATGCCCGAGCCACAGGTCGCGCTGGGCGGCCTTGGCATCGGCAAGGGTGGCGGACGACCCGCTCGCATCCGCCGGCGGCTCCGCCTGCGCGAATGCGAAGCCCGGGAGCGCCAGCGCGAGCGCGGCGGCGAGCAGGAATGGAAGTTGAGGTTTCATCGGTAATCTCCTTTGGATTTGAATGCGAAACACTTATAGCTCGACAAAGGCATTAAACAAATACTAATATGCCAAAAGTATCTGTATGGCCGACTGGTTGGTCGGGGGAGGCACAAATGGCAGAGGTGTACGGCGAGCGCCGCAAGTTATTGATGCGGCACCTGCTGAGGAATAAATCGGGCGCGAGCATCGATGAGCTGGCGCGCGCAATCGGCGTCACGCGCACCGCGGTGCGCCAGCACCTGGCCGCCCTGCTGCGCGATGCCCTCATCGCGCCGGGCTCCGAGCGTCCCACGGGCGGAAGGCCGGAGCGGCTGTTCGTGCTGACGAAGGAAGGCCGGGAGGCGTTTCCGCGGCACTACTCGTGGTTCGCGCAACTCCTGATCGAGGCCATTGCAAGGGAGCACGGCAACAGCGGCCTGCGCGTCCGGCTGGGCCGCATCGCCTCAGCGGTCGTCGCGGAACTGCGCCAGCGCCTGCCAGTCAAGGCAAGTCGCCGACAGAAAGTGGAGCAGGTGTCGACGCTGATGGACGAACTGGGTTACGACGCGCGCACAGGGAAGGACATCGCCGGGGCGCCGACGATAGAAGCCGACAACTGCGTGTTCCACGAGCTCGCGATGAAGAATCCGGAGGTCTGTCAGTTCGATCTCTCGCTTTTGTCCGGGCTGACGGGCAGCAAGGTGGATCTCACCGAGTGCATGGCGCGCGGCGGGCACGTATGCCGCTTTCGCTTTACGCCGCGAGGGTAACGGAGTAACACGTCGGTTGGTTATCCTCGCGCGTAATCCAGCCAAGGCTGAACCTACAGGCGCTTCGATTTGGACACCGAACGGGCGCGCACCTTCCTGACGGTTATCGCCGCCGGCAATTTCATCAAGGCCGCCGAACGACTGTTCGTTACCCAATCGACCGTGAGTTCCCGCATCCAGTCGCTGGAGGACCAGCTCGGCTGCCGATTGTTTGTCCGTAATAAGGCCGGAACGACGTTAACCGCCGCCGGACGCCAGTTCCAGAAACATGCCGTCAATCTGATGCGCACGGTCGAGCAGGCGCGGCAAGACGTCGGTGTTCCAAAAGGCTACCGGGCCTCGCTGACGATCGGCGGCCGACTCGGCATCTGGGAAGATCTGTTGCTGCGCTGGCTGCCGGTCATGCGAACCACCGTGCCCGGCATTGCCCTTCTGGCCGAAATCGGCTTTGAGGAGGACCTCATGTTGGGTCTCGTCGACGGGCGTATTGACATTGGCGTGATGTACACACCACAAAGCCGGCCCGGACTGCGGGTCGAACCGCTCTTCGAAGAAGAACTGATCCTGGTAGCGACGGAAGCTGGCGTTCAAACCCCGCCGATGGGCCCCGACTACGTCTATATCGACTGGGGATCGGAATTCCGCGCGCGGCACAGCACCAGCTTCCCGGATTTCACCGGTCCGGGACTCACGACGAACGTCGGCTGGCTCGGCCTGCAGCACATTCTGGCGTACGGCGGCTCCGGGTATTTTCCGCGGCGTGTGGTCGCCAAACACCTGGCCACGGCTCAACTGCACGAAGTTTCCGGGTCACCGGCGTTTACGCTGCCCGCCTACCTTGTTTATCCGGCAGACCATGATCCTGCAACCTTCGACGTGGCCCTGATGCAGCTCCGCAAGATCGCGGCGGAGGTTGCGGCGAGCTAGCCGCGCCGACGCACGTGGGCGGGGCCGTCGAGGGATCGTCTGCTCAAACCATTTTATCGATTATCTCGATACGATGCGCTGATTTTATCCGTTTGCCAGATATGAAATTCGGCCTTACGCTGGTGCCAATCGTAAGGAGTACCGGACATGCCGGATTTGCTCTCTCATCATCGAAGCCAGGGACGAGCCCTGTTCGCCCTGCTTCTCAGCCAACTTCTTCTGCTCGGCCAGGCACAGGCTGCCGGTTTTGCGATTGTTGAAAACAGCGCCAGGGAACTCGGTGTCGCGTTTGCCGGCGGCAGCGCGATTGCGGAGGACGGCAGCACCGTGTGGTTCAACCCGGCCGGCATGACTCGCCTTGACACCACGTTTCAGTTCTCCACGCACTACATCGATCCGACGTTCGACTTTGACGATGCGGAATCCGCACAGTTGCTGCCGAGCGGTGAGATCGAGATGGACGGCAGCCGCGCAAGTGGCGGCGGAGAACCGGCCATCGTGCCCAATATCTATTACGTACGGCCGCTTTCCGAGCGCATTTACTTCGGCGTCGGCCTGAACGCCCCTTTCGGTTTGACGACGAAGTACGACCCGAACTGGATCGGGCGCTACCAGGCAGTCAAGTCGGAAATCGTCACACTCAATGTGAATCCCGCGATCGCATTCGTTGTAAACGAGCATCTGTCTGTTGGCGCGGGGCTCAATATCAATTACATGGAAGCGGAACTGACCAATGCAATTGATTTCGCGGCAGTGTGTGCGGCGGCGGCGGGCGGAGCCTGCCCTAATGGCAGCATTCCGGGCCAAGGCATGTACGACGGCTTTGTGGTCAACGAGGCCGACGATACGAGTGTCGGCGTCAACGTCGGGCTGCTATGGTCGCCATCGGAGGATGCGCGCATTGGACTGGCGTATCGCTCTCAGATCAACCATTCGCTGACCGGCGAAGCAACTTTCTCGGCACCGGCGACGCTCGGCGGATTCGAGGCGCTCGGTCCCCTGGGTCTGGCGCTCAACGCCACATTTGCAGATAGCGACATTACCGCGAGCGTATCGTTGCCGGATACGGCCTCGGTCAGCGTGTTCCAGCGACTTTCCCACAACCTGTCCGTCGTAGGCGATCTCACCTGGACAGACTGGGCCGATATTCCGGAGCTACGCGTAGACTTCAGCAATCCGTTGGCACCGCGCTCTGCGGAGGCCTTGAAGTGGGACGAGTCGTGGCGGATCTCCGCCGGGGTGATCCTTGATCTGAACGAGCGCTGGACCGTTCGCAGCGGTTACGCGTATGACGAATCGCCCGTACCCGACGCGGCTGCACGCACCTCACGGCTCCCCGACAATGATCGCCAGTGGCTGGCACTCGGCGTCAGTCATCGCTTTAGTCAGTCGATAACCGTTGATCTCGGATACGCCCATTTGTTCATCCGCGATACTGCCATCGCGCGGCTTGGTTCCACCGCGAACCTGCTGGACGGAAATTTCGATTCCGATGCCGATATCGTGAGCTTGCAGGTTAATTATGCGCGTCGCTGAGCGTCCCATGGCCCTGTTTGAGATTAAACATTGCCATCTATATTTGCCGGTTTTTTCACCTGATGTCTACTGTGAGACATGATCATGACCATTTCACTATCCCCGTTGCCCTTCCGCGTCTCGGCGCTTGAGCCATACATTTCTCAATCCACGATCAACCTGCACTACCGCAAACACCATGCCGGTTATGTGGCGCGAACCAACCAACTGGCCGCGGCAGCCGGACTGGGCGATTTGTCACTCGACATGATTGTTCATACTGCGCATGAGAAAGGCGAGGAAGCATTGTTCAACAACGCAGCCCAGGCGTGGAATCACGAGTTCTACTGGAATTCCCTGCATCCGCACGGCGGCGAACCGAGCGGTGCTGTCGCCGACCTGATCGAAAAGGATTTCGGTAGCTACGAACAATTCATGGATCGGTTGCATAGCGCCGCAGTCGGAGTTTTTGGTAGCGGGTGGGCATGGGTGGTACTGGACGATGGGCGTCTCCATGTTACCCAGACCGGGAACGCCGGGACGCCGCTCGTGCGGCACCAGATACCGTTGCTCGCCATCGACGTCTGGGAACACGCGTATTACCTGGATTACCAGAACCTCAGGGCAAACTACGTTCGTGATGTCCTGGAACACTTGATCAACTGGGACTTCGCCAACGACAACCTGGAGCTGGCGGCTCCCGGTGGCACTGCCGACGCTCGCCGGGTAGAACGTACGGCGCGCAAAGAATCCTCGGCGGTCAGACTCGACTGACGGCGATGGTGAATCCCGAATCCGGCGACGCGTAGTGCGCGCCGTTCTGTTCGCTACCGAGCAGAACTGTGGAGCTGACTTGTGTAGCATTCATTTTGGATTCGACCGGTGCAAAGCGATACGGATGCGAGACCAACACGAACAGAGAGGGATTGGCAATGAAGACGAACCGACTGGTTGAGGGCTCGCGCAGATCCGCGTCGAAGCATCCTTGGCGACGGCTGCTGGGTGTCGCCTGCGTCTTGGGGCTCGTTCCGCTAATGGCCGCCGGCGGCGGCGAGGCAGAAGGCTGGGGCGGCGGCGCCAGCCAGACCGGCAAGCTGAACAACGATAGTCCCGGCGCCTGCGAGCCGCAGTGGCATCGCCAAAGATGCG
>DATFGJ010000052.1:0-3984 GCA_035249585.1 Lacipirellulaceae bacterium | reverse complement strand
TGGCTATGGGACCTGTCGGCGGCGCGCGTGGCAGGCGATCAAGCTGCCGGCGAAATCGCGGGCGGCACGAGCCTGTTGCAACCGTTTCTGAACTTTGATCCTGGCGGCCAGGTTTGGATGGCTGCATTTGCGCCGGATGGCAATCATGTGCTGACGCTTGGCGGCAACGATGCGGAGTTGTGGAATATAGGCTCGCGAAAGCGGGAAGTGCGATTCAGCGCGCACGGCGCCGTGGCCTCGGCGGCAGTTTCTCCTAACGAACGCCTGGTAGCCACCGGCAGTTGGGATCACTCGGCTAAAATCTGGGATGCCGAAACCGGCCAGGCCATTCGAAAACTTGACGGCGAGCACTCCGCGCATGTGAACTCGGTTGAGTTTTCGCCCGATGGCACTCAGTTGTTGACGGCAAGTGACGATAAGACCGCCTGCCTGTGGGACGTAGAAACGGGCCGCTCGACCGGAAAGCTGACAGGTCATACGGGACGAGTCATCGCAGCGACGTACTCGCCCGACGGCACACGAATTCTTACGGTCAGCGGCGACACCACGGCGCGCGTCTGGGACCGCGCCACCGGCAACTTGCTTGCGACACTCAAAGGACATACGCGCGCCGTGCTCTGCGGCCAGTTCTCGGCGGATGGCCAGCGGGTGATCACCGGCAGCCGCGACGGCAAGGCCAAGATTTGGGACGTCGCAACTGAAAAGATGCTCGTCGAGTTGGCCGGCCACACGGCCGCGGTCACGGCCGTCGCATTTTCTCCCGACGGCACGCGAGCTCTCACCGGAAGCCAAGACAACACCTGCAAACTATGGGATCCGCAGCCGGACAAAAATGGGAAAGAGATTCTCACTCTGCCCGGGCACACGCAGGAAGTAACATCGGTCGGCTTTTCGCCGGACGGACGCAGTGTCCTGACCTCGAGCCGCGACGGCACGGCCATCATCTGGCTGGCCGAGAGCTGGCGCGACGACGCCGCACTGCAGGCCGCCCGCGGTGTAAGCATACTCCGTGTGCCGTAGCATCGAATTGCAAGCGATCCAATGTCGACCGATGTGCAAACATCGGCAATGCGAGGTTGGGAGCTTTCTCGTATTCCACGGACGGCACACCGACGTCGCCGCGGCGACCTAAACCGGCCGCCGGGTGCCCGGTGCCTGCTACGTTAGCAGTGCTAGCCTGCGCGTCGACTTCTCGCTAGCCGTTGCCTAACCCTCAAGGGCCGCCGAGCGGTATCCCGATACAGATAGCGGACCCGTGGCGGCGCCCCGAATCGGGCGGCGCTGCGCAATCAGCACGGTCGAGATTTTGTACCTTTCTCCAGGCACGAAAGCCCGCAGTGAATTCAGCGCCTGTTTCACCGACCCCGCGACGCCGCGCCTATTCCACGGCGGGCGACTGCCCGCTGCTTGCTCGCCTGCCGGAAATTCCAGACCATCGAACGTCGGAGCCGCGCCCTTCAACGCGGCTATTGGCGACGACAAACACTCAATATCGCGTTGATACACCGAGCGTCGAGGACCCGACTTCACGAAGCCTCGATTCCGATTCGCAATACGAACTCCAATCCTCCCCCACGCACCCGCTCAGCGACGAGCTCTCGAATCGAGTGCCTCAACCCCATGTGCTTCAGCGCACGTGGCGCGTGGATCAAGCCAGCCCGGCGGCGCGCAAGCGATCACAAATTCTCCCGCGCTCGAATCCTTTTGCCATTCCTTCCTCGAGCTTGGACGATGCGCTCGCCCCACTGGCGCGCTTCGTGATGATGTTTGTGTTGTTCACGATCGCCGGAACGACGATCCTCGTGGCCGGCAAAGCGAACCACTCCAAACCGGAAATCAATCCGTCCGCTGCCGCAACGACCGGTCCACTGCTCGAGCCGACGACGACCATCGAACCGGTGCAGCCCGCCGTCGAACGCCCAGTGGCTGCATCGACCGCAACCGGCCCGATCGGAGAAGCCTCGGTTCAGCCGTGGGACGAGACCGATACACTACCCACGTTCCCGGATATGTTCGGGGCGCCATCCGACGCATCACTTGGCGGCGACGAAACGAGCGGCAAGCAAATCACCAGCGATCAACCTATGGAGGAGTCGAGCCCAGCTGCTACCGCACTGGAATTCCTCACGTCGCCGCTCACCGGCACCGGGCGCGCGTTGCCGCGGGTCCAAACATCGGAGCCACCGAAGGCCGTTGCCCACTTACGCGGCTATATCCTTGAATCGCCATCGCGGCAGGCCAGCAATGACGACGAACAGAGCATTTATTAAAGCGTACCGTCAGGATGCGGCGCAGAGCGTGCCGATGCCGCCCGCCCTGGCCGGTAGTCCACGAACTGCGGCCGCGGCGAGCGCGTCGATTCAGCTCGTCGCTTCCGCGAGCGATTTTCAAGCGACCGCGCTGGGGCAACCACTCTCACTCACGGCGCCCTTGTCGGAATCGATAGATGTGCTGCCGCCGGCATCTGCCGCGTTCGTCGAGACTACCCTTCAGCTTGATGATTTCAGCGCGCGTCCAGCGCTGCCTGCCGCGAGCGCTGATCGCGTAGCCGTTTCCACCGAGGAGCGCATCGCCGGGCGCAAACGGCCACTCTCGGACTACATCGGCCGCCCGTCGAGGCGGCCCGCGCCCGCGATTGATTCGCATGACAATTCATTCCGACCCGGCACGACGGTCGCCTCATTCCGCTGGCCGTCGATCTGCCGCTTGCTGGCCCAGGAGTGCCGAGCCGAGCTGGACGGCGTCGGAGATTTTTTGCTGAGCGAGGCCGAGCAAGGAAGCTCGGTTATCGGCCTGGTGGGGCTGTTTCCCGGGAGCGGCGCCACGACGACGTTAATCGCGCTGGCCGCGCGCCTGGCTCTCCGCAAACGAAGAATCCTGCTGGTCGATGGCAATTTCCAAAGGCCGCAGCTCGCCGCGTTGCTCGATGTCGTGCCGACGGCCGGTTGGCAGGAAGTACTTGCGGGCGGTGCGCCGCTCTCCGACGCGGTTATCCGCGCGGCCGATGACTCGATCGACGTGTTGGCGCTTGGGGCGAACTCGCCGGAGGACGTGCTGCGGCTCGTCGCCGGGCCGCAGGTTGAAGCGGGCGCGGCCATGATCCGCCGCCAATACGATTTGACACTCGTCGACCTGGGCGCTTTTTTTGATGCCACATCCAAACCCATCATGCTTGAGCTGATTCGCAACATGCGCATCGGCGGAGCGTTAGCGATGGCGCTGCCCGAAGAGACCGATTCGCGCGACCTCGACACACTCGCCGACGAGCTTGGCCGCAGCGGCTGCGACTTGCTGGGGCGGATTGAGAATCGGGTCGTGACGTCGCAAGCAAAACTCTGAGTTTGCCTATGTACACCGAATACTGGCAGCTGGCCGCCAAACCATTCGAGCCTTCCGCCGACCGGACCGCGTATTACCCGTGTGAATCGCATGAGGGCGCGGTGCTCAAGCTGCGTTACGCGGTGGAGAATCGCCGCGGCGCCGTGGTGCTGGCCGGGCCGGCCGGCGTCGGCAAGACGATGCTCGTGCAAATCTTGCGCAGCGAGCTTCCGGAAACCGTTGGCCCGCGTGTGCACCTGGTCTTCCCGCAGATGTCGAGCCGCGATCTGCTTGTGTACCTGGCCGAGCAGATTGGCGCGCCGCCAGCCGATCCGCCGCGGCAGACTGTGGAGGAGAGCGTGCGCCGGCTGGAATTCTTCCTCGGTCAGAATGCGAACCAGGGCCGGCACGCACTCGTGGTGATTGATGAGGCGCACTTGCTGGAAGATTGCGGCGCACTTGAGACGCTACGCCTCATGTTGAACTTCGAATCAGCGGGCCGGCCGCTTTTGACTCTGATTCTCGTCGGTCAGATGGGCCTCATTTCCTCGATCTCGCGCTTGCCGAGCCTTGATGAGCGCGTGGCGGTAAAAGCGCTGCTGCGCGCCTTCACGCCGCAGGAAACCGACGGCTACGTCCGCCGCCGGCTGGAACTGGCCGGCGCGA
>DATFGJ010000051.1:0-4644 GCA_035249585.1 Lacipirellulaceae bacterium | reverse complement strand
AAATTCCCTTCACGCGCGCGCCGGGACGGGTTAGGGGCGGGCTTCCCAATGAAACACGTTCCATTCATCGTCGCCATCCTGCTCTCCGGCGGATCATTCTGGCTGGCCGATCGCGCCGTGCGGGATTTGCCGCCGCGCGTCGATATTGACGGCCGGTTGCTGCGGATGCGCATCGAAGGCGAAGGCTCGCCCGCCGTTGTATTGGAAATCGGCTTGGGCGGGGCGTTGGAAGAATGGGCCGCCGTTCAGCCCGAGGTGGCGCGCTTCACGAAAGTGGTCGCCTATGATCGGTTGGGGGCCGTGGACAAGCAATCCTTGCTCACCGGCCAGGACGTTGCCCGCGAGCTGCATGCCGCGTTGACCCGGGCTGGGGTCGAGCCGCCTTACATACTGGTAGGTCAGTCCTTCGGCGGCATCTACAACCGAATTTTCGCCAGCATGTATCCGCAAGAAGTCGCGGGAATGGTGCTGCTCGATCCTTCGCAGGAAGACTTTATTAAGTGGATGGAGCAACATCACCCAACGCGATGCATTTCAAGGGCCGACGTAGTGAATTGGCCGGAAGGGGCCGGCATTTGGGCCACGCTGGACGAACTCAGCTCATCTCCGCCGCTGCCCGACGTCCCTACCATCGTGGCGACCGGGACGCGAGAGTCCGACGATCCAATTCGAATTGAGGTCCTTCCCGTTTGGACCAAGTCGCACGCTGACTGGGTGGTAACACTCGCGCAGGGCCGGCATGTCTTGGTACCAGAGAGTGGTCACGGCGTGCACGTTGAGGCGTCGCGGCTGGTGGTCGACCTCATCCGGGAGGTGGCCCTCGATGCGCGGCGCGGAACCAAGGAAACCAATTCGGATTGAATGAGCGTGTCCCAATCGTTGAACACTGCACCGGCAATCGGAATCGCGTATTCGATGTGGCTGCGCGCACGCTGGTCGGCCCTGGGAATCGCACTGTATCTATCGTGTTTGGCGATAGCTGCACAGCTGTTTCCGGGCATTCGGGAGCCTGTACTGCTTGCCGCGCTGTTGTTAACGACGGCGATTACTCATTTGCTGCAAGTCTTCACGCTCGGACCGGCCGACCTGGGTGTACGCGGATCGGGTTACCCGCGGCACATGTTTGTGTTCCCGCTTGCCAGGCGGTCGCTGGTGGGCTGGCCGATGCTTGCAGGCGCCATAACGCACGGCATGTTGTGGATTCTTGTCGCCACGCTCGTGTTCAAGCCGGCCGGATTTGCGACGCCTGTGTTTTGGCCGGCCGCGCTGTTCGCCGCCGCGACGGTCTGGGTTCAGGCCATCAGCTGGACGCCCTTCGCGACGCCGTATGCTCGCGTCCCCGCGCTGGCGATCTCGATCACGCCGCTATTCTGTCTTGGATTATGGGCCGGTTTGTATTTGGAACGTAGCACCGTTTCGTTTGTCGTCGTGGCCATGAGCATCGCCTGGGGTGTGCTTGCCTATGTCGTGGGCGTACGCGGCCTGGCTCGCGCTCGCCGCGGCGACGATGGAAATCTGAGCATAGTTGTCCGAGCATTTTATGCCGTGTTCGCCACCCCGATTCGTCTCAATCGTCGGCGTACAAGACAACCGTTCCGTTCGCCCGCGGCGGCTCAGCTTTGGCATGAATGGCGTAGAAACGCCTGTTTCCTGCCAGCCATGCTGGGCATGATTGGCATTCCCATGTTGGCACTCAATTGCCAGACCATTTTCAACGACCAATCGCGGCAAACCTTGCTGTTCGGATCGGTTTCCGTGAGCACCCCCGCCATGACCTTGCTGCTTTGGGTGGGGATCACATTAATGCTGTCCGCCACAATCGGCGGAAGCATGGGAAAATTCGACTTATGGGGCAAGGAAATCATGCCCTCGTTCTTCGCAGTTCGACCTATAACCAATGCAAAATTGATAAACCTGAAACTGGTGGCGGCTGCGATGAGCGCGATCGCATCAGCGGCAATCTTGCTGCTGATGTTCGGAATTTGGGCAGCCGTTGAAACGAGCCCGCTCAATCCGCGCGAATCGGTCGTACGCGCGATGATGGGCGAACTGACTTGGCGCAATACGGCGCTCGCATGCACGGCTGTGCTTGCCTTGATCGTGATAATATGGCGCGGCATTGCGATCGGCATGTTGCCGAGCCTCACAGGCCGCAAGTGGATTAACGTGGTTATTGGCGTATTGATCACCGGGGCGATGACGCTGGCTGTCATCGCCGGCAGCTGGATTTACCGAAATCCGGTAACCCGGTCCGACTATTTGACGGCGTTGCCATGGCTGCTCGGCGTTTTGGTCGGTGCAAAGGCCTGCACCGCCGCCGCGACGGCCCGCGTTCTAACAAAGAATCGGCTGATGGATTCGCAGGCCCTGGCATGCCTGCTGGCCAGCTGGGCGGCAAGCGTGGCTACGATCCTTGCCGAGATTTGGTATTTCGGGCCGTTAAGCTGGCCCGTCGCGGGCGGCGTTATCCTATTGGTGCCGTTCAGCCGCCTGGCGATCGCCCCGGCCGCGCTTCATTGGAACCGACACCGGTAAGCGTTCATCACGCTCGGCTTGTGTCTAATGCAACCCGTGCCGATAATGCGCGCGCTATGGCTGAGTATTTGCCAGCCGCCGCGCGGGACTCCAATTCCGCTGAAAATGAAGTTGCTTCCAGAAGCCCAAATTGCGGCAACTTCGTTAGCGAATCGCCGCTATTTCGTTTCCGACTGCGGCATTTGCTGTTTTTCGTCGCCGTGGTGAGCTTCCTGCTGGCTGGCCTGGTTACATTTCAGGGGATTCCCGCGATCGCCTTTCTGTTGGCGGCACTCGTGGTAGCGTTTCATGTGTTCGGAAACGCATTGGGGAGCAAACTCAGGGCACAAGCAGACCGCGCGGGTCTCACGGATCAAGTACTCCGGAGTCCGCGCCGTAGCGCATCCGGCGATCCGCCGTCGCTCGCGACAGGCAAGGTTATGCCCCCGCCCTGGTATGGCCAAGGTGGTAACGCAGTGCCATGGATTCCCCGTTTAATCACAACCGCGGTGTTTTTCGGCGGCTGTCTGGGGGCGATCTTTCTTACTATCACTGTGGGCCATCACACATCGGCTGCGGGACTCGCCCTAGGCGCGGTCTCATTGGCGGCAATCAGCGGCTGGTTTGCATTCGTAGGCGGACACTTTTACGCGACCGTTCGCCGCGGCCTTCGCGAGGCTCTCGAGGACGAGCGCATCAAGCGCCCATGAATGATTGCGCAGCGCAAGCCGTGTCGTCCGCGACCCCTGCGAGTTCGCTCAGTGCAAGCTCCGGCGCCGACAACCTCGCAGGTCGCGGCTATTCCTCGCCGTGTTCGTAGTGCGTCAGTAGGCGCCGCAGCAACACCGGCTCCACGCGTCCACGAAAGCAAACCCGCCCGTCGATTTCGACGACAGGAACGCACGAGTCGAACCGCTCGCGTAGCGCTGCGTCGGCGTCGATGTCGACGCACTTTGGCATGATTCCATGCTTCTCGAGCACCTGCCGCGCATCATCGCAGAGATGGCAACCGGCACGAGTAAATAGCACGACTGAGGGACGATGTCGTTGCGCGTCAGATCGGCTGGTCATCGCTATGCTTGTAAAGGCGTTTTGAAGCGGGGCTGGGAGTCCCGTCCGGACGGAGATGTCGCGTTTCGGCAACGCAGCTAAGTCTAGCCACAATAGCAACTTACGACTTTTCTTGATCCGCCGTTCGGCGGCTGCCTACGATGGAATGGAGGCCCGAAGGGTCCTCTGTCTTTCGCCCGCCATTCGGACGTGGTGGGCCGCTGGTCGGTTTGACACCCTATGGCGTTCGCCAGGCTGCCAAAGCTCTTTCGGTAGCGGTGGAAACGACCAGCGGCTGCTCGAAGCAAAAACCGAAAGCGACCAATGAACGTTCGCCGCGAACATGCGTCCCGATCAACGGCCCGCCAGGCCAAGGGTCGAAATACGTTCGTTCGCGCCCGAAACGGCCAGCGCCGCCCGAAGCAGGCCCGCCGCTCGAGCACGGGCCAGCGGAACGCCCGGCTGCCGTTCGCTCCGCCCGAAGACTGGTACGACACGACCGACGCGACCGATTACCGAATCGTAGTGCAGCAGCCCGGCCCGGGCTACCGTCACGTTCTGACGCCGGAACAAATCCGAGCCCGCCTGACCGATGTGCCGCCGCACTTTCTCGAGCAGCTGGAGGTAGTGCAGCTCAGCCGAATGACCCGCAAGAAGCAGTCGTTCCCGTGCTACGGCATGCAATGGGGCAATGCGCTGTATCTGTATCCGCTCGAAGAATCGCTGGTGGAGCAATTCGACGTGCCGCCTAGGCCGAACCTTGTGAATGAGACGCGGATGTACGGCGGCCGCTGGGACGAACCTTCGCCGGGCGTGTGGACGCTCAGCTGGAGCGAGAAAGCGGCCCAGGATTTCTATCTTAACAACATCCTCATCCACGAGCTGGGCCATCTGATCGACGACCGCAACACCGGCTATATGGACCGCGAGCGGTTTGCCGAGTGGTTCGCGGTGCACTATGGCTACCGGCACTCCGGCGGCCAGGCGTCCCGCGGCTATCGCCGAGCCGTTCGGCGGCGCCATCACAAGGTGTGAGACATAGCCGGACCATCTTGGTCCGGCAGGACCGACGATACCGGG
>DATFGJ010000050.1:0-4336 GCA_035249585.1 Lacipirellulaceae bacterium | reverse complement strand
GCGCGGGCGATGTCTTCGGCTTTCTCCTCGTGGGTGCCGTGCGACATGTTCATGCGCATGCCGTTCGCGCCTGCCGCGATTAACTTTTCGACTACTTCCGGCTCGCGGGATGCAGGACCAAGCGTAATCAGTATTTTTGCTTTTCTCACAATTCGAACCTGCTAATGGATGAATCAAGGAGCCGGAGTTTGCAGGGCCGCTTCGACTGCGCGGTCGAGCCGGTCAGCGGCGTTTGGTCCGAAACCAATCAAACGTTCGGCGAGCTGTCCCTGCCGATCGAAAACAAACGTTTGCGGAATCGCATCGTTGTTGCCGAGCAGGAACGTCACCATTTCGTCGTCCGGTGTTCCGAGCGGGTATTGAATACCAAACTCTTTCGCGAACGCCGGAACTTTCTCCTCATCTCCTGGGCCACCGACGTTTAAGCCAATCACTTGCAGCCCCTGGTCGGAATACTTGTCCTGCAAGCCGATGAGGTGCGGAATACTGCGGCGGCACGGCTCACACCATGTCGCATAGAAGTCGAGCACCAGCACCTTGCCTTTGTAATCCGAGAATACACTGCGTTTACCGCCGTCGGCAGTCCAGCCGAGAGTGGTCAGCGAGCCGCTCAGGGGCGGCATCGGCAACCCCGTCGGCGGCGCGCTCGAACCGGGCGGGTTAGGTGTGCGGCTGGGCGGGTCGATGCTGTTACAACCCGCAAAGCCACAGATCAAAATAACCAGCAGAGTAATCCGTGGCTTCAGTGTATTAGACATCTTGCTCCAGGTCGTTTTCGTTGGCTCGCGGGTCGTTGTGTTCGCGGGGGAGCGATTCGCCGGGCACTCGATATTCGCCCTCAACCCAACGGCCGAGGTCTACGAGCTGGCACCGTTCAGAACAGAATGGACGAAAGGGATTGTCTTTCCAGTCGGCCGGTTTCCCGCAGGTTGGACACTTCATGAAATCTTGCAACGCGATACCGCACCGCTTACAGCGATGCCGGTCGTTTGATCAGTATTCGTCGTCGGACGAAAGCGATCGTACCTTCGCGGCGCATTGCGTTCAAGCGGACGGTAACGCTCTCGCGGGTAGAGCCCACAATGGAGGCGATCTCGCGGTGAGGCAGCGGGATATCGATCAGGACGCCCTCGGGTTCGGAGACACCGTAACGCACGGAAAAGTCCTCTAATAGGCGGTCGAGACGGGCGGGAATGGCGTTGAGGGCGAAGTCCGCCAGGCGTCGTTCGGCGTGATCAAGGCGTTGACCGATCAGGCGGAAAGTGTAATCATGAAGCCGGTCATCCTCAGCCATCCCCCGTTTGAAATCCCCGACCTGGATTCGGAGGAGCCTCGAATTTTCGTACGCGATCGCCGAATTCGCACGTTGCCCCGCTGCAGAATAGAGAGCTGACTCACCGAATAGTGATCCTTCAGGAAGGATGTCTATAACGGCTTCGCGACCCGTGTCGGTCTCGATACGACAGAGTTTTATTCGGCCATGAATAATCGCATAAAGGCAGTCAGCCGGTTCGCCGGCGCGGTAAACAAATCGGCGGCGGCGCAAGTCCAGGACAACTGAACTGCGAGCTAAATCCATTACGAGGTCTTCGGCCAACGATGAACCAAATTCCAGGCGACGGATTATGTCAGCGCGATCTTCGGCGGTTAAGTCTCTGGCGCGCTTGTGTTCCTGAAGGGCGTTCATCTGCATGTCCTTCGGTGCGTCGAGTTAACTATCTTAAATTGATCGCCTTTGGCAGCGTGGTTGCGTTTACTCAAAGTGGTCCTATGCGGGTTAGTTCTACGCTTGTAAGGAAACCCGCGACCCCCGGGCTTGTGTACTCTCTCGACTTTGAATCTTTTGACGATGCTTGGGCGAGTACCGGCGCGAACGGTTACCGAATTGCGGCACTGTAGCATGAAGCTCATAGCCGCGCAAGAGTAATGAACGGTCCAACTTTCTTGTTTTATGGAGCCAAAAGCAAACATTCTCATCGTTGACGATAACCCGGATAAACTCAGCCTGTTGGAAGCCGCCTTGTGCCTCGCTGGTTACCGCGTAACCACGGCCACAGACGGCGATGAAGCGCTCGCCGCCATCGAGTCGTACCAGCCGGATTTGGTCATTACCGACGTTATGATGCCGCGGATGAACGGCTACGAATTGGCCCAACGAATACGGGCCAATCCCGCCACCCGCTTCATTCCCGTAATCATGCAAACTGCCGCGAGCCGCCGCGCCGAAGACCTGCGCCGGGCGTCGGAAGTCGGCGCGTTGGGCTACATAACGGACCCGACAGACCTCGACCTGCTGCTCGCGCGCACGCGGACACTGCTCGAATTCAAGGCATACCTCGATGTATGCGAAGAAGCCGCTTTCACCGATCACCTGACCGGGCTTGCCAACCGGCGCCGGTTCGAACGGCAGATCGAGCGTGAGGTCGGCCGCACCATACGCTTCGGTCATCCGTTCAGTTTGTTGATGATCGACATCGACAACTTCAAAAATCTCAACGACAGTTTTGGCCATGACGCGGGCGACGACGCCATTCGTCGCATCAGCAGGGTGTTACGCGAGGGCACGCGCGGCATCGATCTCGCCGCGCGGATTGGCGGGGAAGAGTTTGCCGTGTTGCTGGTGGAGACTAACCAGCAGGGCGCGATTGAAGTCGCCGAGCGTTTGCGACTGGCGATTAAGGGGCTGGAGCTCACCTCGGCGTGGCAAATCACGGCGAGTTTTGGGGTTGCGGAATGCCCGACAGACGCGCAGACTGTTCCTGACATCCTAAAGGCGGCGGATGTCGCCCTGTATGAAGCTAAGCGGTCTGGCCGTGATCGAGTGGTGGGAACGCCGGCCATGCGGTCGAACTCGATGGCTGCCGGCGACGTACAAGGCGACGGCAATTTAGGGCTGGCTTCGAGAGGATAGACATGGCTGATTACAAGGAAAAGCTGGACGAATGGCAGCACGCGGCGCGGCGAAAGGCGCGTGAACTGGACGAGAAGTTTGCGATCTCCGACCTTGTCGGCGAGAGTGCACGCGCGGCCGGTGAGGCTGCGCGCCGTGGTGCGGAGACAATGGCCAGTGGCGCTGAACGTCTGCGGGCGGAGGCCGAGCGTATCGCCGATGACGAAGACATGAATGAAACTGCGCGGCGTGCGGCCAGTGGCGTGAAGAAGGCGGGCCAGGTTGTGCGCGATGCGGCGGGTGATGCGGGTAAGAAGGCCGGCGAGGTTTTTGGGGAAGCGAAGACTTACTACGACCGCGCGTCGCAGGTTTACGACACCGGAGCGCGGCTCACGCGTGCTTCGACAGCGGCAACGGCAGGCGTGTTGAAGGCGCGCGATTGGATCAGGGAGAATCCGGGGAAGGCGGCCGTTGTTTCAGTATCGCTGGTGTTGGGAATCAGGGCCGGCGCGGCGTTTCCGGGTCTGGATGCGGTGTTGTTGGGTGCGCATCCGCACTGGCTGACACACTCGGCGTTGCCCGTTTATGGGTTGCGCAAGGCGAGTGAAAAGTTCGACAGTTATTTGAAGAAGCGCGAAGAGTTGATTGGGCGCGGCGAATTGGACGAAGCCGAACGCGAGCGGGTTGAGTTTGAGCGGAAGATCGCGAAGTATGTTGGTGCGCCGTTGCTCGGCGCGTTCAGTTGTGCTGCGGGCGCAGCGATGTGGGCGCAAATCTTCCAGCCTGGTCCAATTGTGGGTGCTCCGATCAGTTGGCTGCTGGGCGGCAATCCTTTTCTGGACGGAATCTGGCTGTTTGCAAACGGCGTGATCTGCTTCCATCAGGGCTATAAATTCTTCATGATCGCGCTCGCGAACCAGGACGAAGTCGCACGCGTGGTCCGCGAAATCAAAGGCCTGTTGCCGGCAGCAGCAGCGAGTTAAGTCGAACCTTGCGTTCGTGAGGCTAAGTGGGCGCTTGACCAGCTCTGCTACACTCCGAGCGTGCCTCACCGAGTCATTGACCGTATTAGAGAAAAAATCCGTTTACGAGAATACGACATGACCGTTCATGCCGTGGAAGAGATGGCGGAGGACGATCTTGATATGCTCGATATTGAAGAAGCCGTGTTGAATGGACGCGTCGTGCGACGCCAACAGCAAAGATCCACTGCGGCCAAAATATACACAGTAGAGGTCTGGCCTTGGATGGTGAAAAGGTAGTTGGTGTCGTGGGCCGGTTTAATTCGAAGTCTCGCTTCTTAATCATCACAGTTTATGAAATCCACGAAGCGCACTGAACAAAGTTCTTAGTCGATGATCCGCATCCCTTCCTTGATCTAGGTACGCTGCATCTTCGCTAAATCTGTTCACCGGACAAGCCGATGTTGTATCCTCTGGTCCGATA
>DATFGJ010000049.1:0-5552 GCA_035249585.1 Lacipirellulaceae bacterium | reverse complement strand
GCTGTTCTTCTATCCCAGGGACGGCACACCGGTCTGTACCAAGGAGGCCTGCTCCTTTCGTGATTCCTATAAGCAGTTCGTTGACGCTGGAGCCGCGGTGATCGGCGTCAGCAGTGACTCGCCGCAAATTCATCGGGACTTCGCACGTCAGCACGGCCTTCCGTTCCCTTTGATCAGCGATGCGGGCGGCGCGCTTCGCAAGGCCTTCGGTGTGCCGAGGACCTTGGGGGTGTTGCCGGGACGCGTGACCTACGTGATTGACAAGGACGGAACTGTGCGACTGATCTACTCAGCGCAGTTCGCTTCGAAAGAACATGTTCGTCAGGCCCTAAGGGCCGTCGGCGCCGACATGCAAGCATTGCACAATACGTGAATACTATTCGACCTGTCTGGGCCGGGTCTTGCTTAGCTCTTCTTGGTTGGTCTCTTGTGAGGGTGCACCGGGCGAGCGGCAGCTGGCGCCGACGTGTTCAGTGCCACGGCTGCGCGAATGAGCGCTTTGAGCGCTTTTTCATCAATCTTGTCGCCCTCATGAATATCGATGGCGCGCCTGGTGTTGCCTGTGCGAATATTCAAACCCTTAGCGCGCCACGGAACCCCCTGGCGGCATAGTAGGATTCCGCACCGTTGTGATACAAGAAGACATGGTCGTAGCGTCGATCACAAAAGACGGCGCCGCCGAGTTTTCTAATATCAGCAGGTGTTTTGATCCAGCTCGACGTTTTCGTATCAAAAGCTCCAAGCTTCTGCAGCTCTCGATATTGCTCTTCCGTTAAAAGTTCGATCCCCATGGCGGCTGCCATATCAATAGCGCTGTTTTCTGGTTTATGTTCTTTTCTTGCCTCCAGCGCTTCACGGTCGTAACAAACACTTCTGCGGCCTTGAGGACTTTCCGCTGAACAATCATAAAAAATGTATTCGCCCGTCTTTTTATCATTGCCAACGACATCCGGTTCACCGCCAGTTCTTTCCATTTCGTTGAGTGACCACAGTTTGTCAGGATTCGCTTTCAGCTTTGATTGCACTTTAGCCCATTCAAGACCTTTATGGCGGTTCACGTTTTTTTCGAAACGGGCTTTCAATGCTGCGAGTAGCTCCTCACGTTGTTCTGGTGACAACTCCCTTTTGTTGCTATTGGCCGCCTTCGCAGCGACCGGCTTGCCGGCCGCCTTGTCGATGCTGCGACCGGCCTTCGCTGACTTCTTGGACGTTTTGTTAGCCATTCGGTCCACTCCGCGTTTTCGTTCTTCCATTATTTAAGTGAGCTAAGGACTGCGTGCAATATGCGCAAACAAAAAACCCTTGCTGTGGCAAGGGTTCCTGTCAAAAGTCGCCGAATGGCGGCGAGCGACCAAAGTGGCGGCGGAATCGAACCGCCGGAAGAAACGCCGCTCCTAGATGGCGATGTACTCAGCGCACCATCTCGACCGCCACGGCGCAGGCTTTGTACGCGGGCTGGTGCGAGTAGGGGTCAAAGGCCGCGTTTGTCAATAGATTGGTAGTTTCGTAGTGCATCGGAATAAACACCTGCCCCGGTTGGATGCCCGGCGTGACTAAAGCGCGGCCATGCAAACGCCCGCGCTGCGATGAAACGGCCACGCGGTCGCCGGAGCGGATGCCAAGCCGCTGTGAATCATGCGGGTTGATTTCCACGTAAAGATCATGGGGGTAGAGCTTGCGCAGCATGGCCGATTTTGCCGTGCGGGTTTGCGTGTGCCATTGGGCGGCGGACCCGCGGCCGGTAAGCAGCACGAACGGAAATTTGGGGGTGGGCTGCTCGGGAAATGCTCGCGGGGACTCACAGACGAAGCGGGCACGGCCATCAGGATGGTAAAAGTGCCCGTCGTCGAAGAGCCGGCGTTCGCGCTCCGGTTTTTCAAGGCCGCGAGGGTGTGGCCATTGGATGCCGCCGCTGCGGTCGAGCATCTCGTAGTCGGCGATGCCCGTGAAGTCGCAGGGCTGGCCGGCCGAAAGTTCTTTGAGCAATTGGAATGTCGCTTCGGGAGATTCCCATTTGCGAAACATGTCTCCGCAGCCCCAGTAGTCGGCAACAAGCTTGAAAATGTGAAAATCGGCGAGTGCTTCGCCCGGCGCGCGGGACACCTTGCGCGTCACGCCGATTCGCCGCTCGGAATTGATAAACGTGCCGTCCTTTTCGCCCCAGGCCGCCGCCGGGACCACGAGGTCGGCCAGCCGGGCCGTTTCGGTCGTGTGGTACATATCCTGGACCACGAGGAAGTCGAGCCGCTGGAGCACGTCGCGGGCCATCCCCTGGTTGATCCAGGAATGAGCCGGATTCGTGGCGATGATCCACAATCCATGAATTTCACCGCGCAGGATACCTTCCAGAATCCGATGGTACGGCCAGCCTGGTTCGTGCGGAATCGTGGTTTCATCAATGTCCAGCACGTCGGCCACTTTGCGCCGATGCGCGAGGTCTGCGAAGTCATGCCCGGCCAGCAGGTTCGTCGTGTTACTGAACAAGCGCGACCCCATCGCGTTGCATTGGCCGGTGATCGAGTTGGCGCCCGTGCCGGGGCGACCGATGTTGCCCGTCATCAGCGCCAGGTTGATGATCGCCTGGGCCGTGCGGACGGCCTGATGGCTTTGATTAACGCCCATCGTCCACCAGAACGAGACCCGTTTCCCGTGGTGGATCGTCGAGGCGAATCGCTCGATCGATTCGACCGGCAGCCGCGTATCTTCGGCAACGCGATCGAGGGTAAAGGACTCGACAAACTCTGCAAATTCTTCGAAGCCGCTTGTATGATTTGCGATGAAGTCGCGATTGACCCAATCGCGCTCAATGAGAATTCGCGCGACGCCGTAGAGTAGCGTGAGGTCGGATTTGGGATAGAGCGGCAGATGTTGCGTGGCCGCCATGGAAGTCTCGGTCGCCCGCGGATCGACGACAATGATCTCCGGGCAATGCGGATTCCGCATGACGCGCTGCCAGAGAATCGGGTGGGCGATGCAGAGGTTGCTGCCCACGAGGACGATCACGTCCGATTCCTCGAAATCGGCGTACGTGTAGGGTGGCGCATCGAAGCCGAACGCCTGCTTGTACGCCACGACCGAGGTGGCCATGCACTGCCGGGTGTTGCCGTCACCGTGCAGCATTCCCATACCGAACTTGGCAAGTGCGCCGAGCAGGGCCATCTCCTCGGTAACGATCTGGCCGGTGCTCAGGAACGCGACCGAATGTTTTCCGTGCTTTCGTTGAATCGACTTCATGCGATCGACAAACGTGCGCAGTGCCGTGTCCCAGCTGACTGGCTGCAATTTGCCGGTGCCAGCGCGCAACAACGGACTTACAGCGCGCTCGGGTGAGTCGAGCACGGTCAGCGCTTCCCAGCCTTTTGGACAAGCCATGCCCAGATTTACGGGATAGTCCAGAGCGGGCGTCAGGCCGATTGCATGGTTGTCTCGCAAATGAATGTTGAGACTGCATCCCGTTGAGCAGAAGCCGCAAACAGATTGCGACACACGATCCGGCTTACTGTTTGCGGGTAATAGCCCAAGACCGAAGCGTGCCGGCTCGAGCAACAACTCCGATGTGAGTGGACCGTCGCGCTGAAAGAACGACGGAGACATTGAGAGTGTTGATGTTCGTTTATACGTCGACGTGGCGCCCATCAGCGAATTCCTCCGGGCATTTGCGGCGCCGCACAGGCCGCGAAGAACAAATAACGTTCCAGCAGCTCGCCTGCCAGGCATGCGGCAAAGAGCAGCCCGGTCAGCACTACGAACTCTACCAATTCTGCATTGTTAGCGAGCGACCCTGCCTCGCCGGCGAGCATCGTGGGAAGAATAACGCCACCCAGTAACCCCGACGCAAAACGGGCAAGCATGGCGTTCGAAAGGTCACCCGTCATGAGCACCGCGGATCGCTTTAACGGCGTCATCTTGCGAAGCCAGAGATGACGAAAAATGGCCGCTTCCCAGGCAAGCTTGGACATCGACAGTGCGACGAGGGCCCAGCACAAGGCCGGTCCACATTGTTGAATGAGCGCAAATAGCGCCGGCGATGTTGCCACGAGGGTTGACACCAAAACGCTCAGCCACACTGCGGCGACACCAAGCAGCGCGGTCGTCAATACAAAGCGTCCCCCGGTACGCAGAAAGCTCCAACACTCGCGCTGCGTGAAAACATAGATCATCGTTGAACAGAATATGGCTACGATACCGGTTCCAGCGACAAACCAGCCGAGCCAGTGAACCCATTCGTCGGCGGCAACAACCTCAGCGCTACTTTGCGACGGCTGAGTGACGAACACCGTTCCGGCATAAAGGGACGCCAGCACGGCGAACGCTCCAAACGCGATGATTTCGCGGCTGAGCCATGAATGGCGCAGTCCTAGAACGGCACGGAAGGCAAGTCGCGGCCGCCCCAGATGGAACAGGCTCGCCGCGAGCGCGAGCAGTCCGAAGCCCAGCGCTGTAACCGCGTGCAGTGAACGAAGGGTGCCAAGCATCGAGCCACTCAGCCATTGTTCCAGGACGAGACCGACGCAAAACGCGCCCACGGAAAGCTGCGTCAACACGAGCATCACGACAAGCGGCCAGTGGGCATGCTGCGGGCTCGCGCGAAAGTAATCCGCCGGCAACAGATTGCGCGGAAAGGGACGCTGCGACTTGTACGTCGTCGTCGGAAGGGTGATTTGGGGATCGGGCGCCGCCGGCAGAAATATCGACGATTCCGCATCATCGATGACTTGCGCCACGTCGACGACTCGAATTGTGATTGCCTGGTGCGGGCAAGACTGAACGCATGCCGGCGCTTCGCCGACTGCCAGTCGAGAAGAGCACATGTCGCATTTGCGGACGATGCCCTTGCCGGGGTGATATTTGGGTACCTCGTACGGGCAGGCTAACGTGCAATACTGGCATCCGAAGCACTGATCATCCAAATGCTTCACGATGCCGGTGACTGGATCCTTTTCATAGGCATTGACCGGGCAGGCGATCATGCACGCCGGATGGAGGCAGTGGTGGCAGGCTGCCGTGATATGCTGCATCACAGGCGCCGCGCGCGAGCCGCCGACCAATAGACCCACGTCACGCCATGTTTCGTTTTCATCCAAGCCGTTGAGCGAGTGACACGCGACGACACACGCCTTGCAGCCTGAGCAGCGGTCAAGATCCACTTCGAAGGCATACTGCTGGCCGGCGGCAGGCGGAGTTGCGGGCAACAGGGAGGAGTATCGTGACGAAAGCGGCGAGTGGCCGAGCGGGTGGTCGGCCGAAAGTATCGAGTTCGGAGACGTGTGACCTGTGCACTCCGTACTGGGTACTGCGTACTCGATACTTTCGGCGGCCGATCGATGCCACCGGCTGAAACATTCGACGGCGGAAAGCGTTTGCTGCTCGTTGAGCAATTCTGCGATCAGCGCGCTGCCGTGAGATGGACAATTCTCTCCGTCTGCTGCACGACTTTGGACCGCCGCTGAAAACATGGCCTCACCTCAAACGCCGGGCGCGGCACACGCGACCGGGCCACTCGGGTGTCCATTGCAGAGCGTAGCCAGTTTGCAGCCGACTTCTGTGCTCAT
>DATFGJ010000048.1:0-2905 GCA_035249585.1 Lacipirellulaceae bacterium | reverse complement strand
GTGCATGCGGAGGGTCGCATTATACATTGCACTTGCCGTATAGGCTTAGAGGGTTTCCGCATGCGGCGGGACGAGTGAATCGATCGCAAGAGGCAACCGCTTTCCGGTGTCTGCAGAGATTTGTTGGAGCCGCCGCCAACGGGCGGTTATAATGCCCATCGTCTTAGGGGTGGCGAATATTTGGTTCCGGAGGACGTAACGGTGCGGTTGCCATTGACATGGTTGAGACTTCTTATTGGGGCTTCCGTCGCGATCAGTTCGGGCGCGGCGCGATGCGAGCTCCTCGTGTATGAGCCGTTTGACTACTAGGCCGGAACGGTCCTCGATGGAACCGCGGCGAACGGTTTGAATCTCACAGGAAACTACCAGGCGACGACTGGGTTTCCAAACCAGTTTCAGCTCACTGCCAGGAACCCGGGGCTGAACTACGGAAGCCTCATCGGCGCGCCGGCGCCGCTGGGGAACGGGCTGACACAGCCGAGTGGCACCACTGCGGGCGGCGCGACGGTTAGCGTCGATAACGATGTGCTGACGGCCGCCGGCCAAACGATATATTGGAGCGCCTTGTTCACTTTCAGCGACGCTCAAAACGGCAACCATTTGGCAAGCATCACGTTTAACGACGACAACGGCGATTTGCTGAGCTTCGGCGAGGCGAGCGTGGGCGGGCGCGCGATCCGCGTCGGAGCACAGACAGTTAGTACCGGCGGGCAACTAATCTCCGACGGAGCCGACCAATCGTTTGCCGATGGAGATACGCTTCTCGTTGTGGGGCGATACTTCAACAGCGCTGCGGCCGGCGGCGACCGGCTCGACTTGATCGGCTACGACACGGCCGACGCCGACATGCTGCCGCTGAGCTTCGACCCGACCGATCCCAACGCGGAGTTCGCATACGATCTGGAGAATCTGGACATCAACTTCGAGAAAATCACGTCGATCACTTTTACGATCCGCGGTAACGATAATAATTTCATCGACGAATTGCGAATCGGCACGACGTACACCGCCGTCATCCCGGAGCCGGGTGCGCCTGCGCTTTTCGTTATTGCCGGCTGTTTCGCCGCCTTGCTGAAGTTTGGCCGCCGACAGCATATTCCTGCGCGACAAACGTGATTCCCGCCCCGACATTGACGGGCCACAGGATAAACACCGTGGGACGTTGCGTGGGGCGCGGCAGCCCCCGGCTTTGCCGGGGGTTTTTTGTTGATTTGCGCCGGGCCCCGAGGTTTAGGAACTTTGGGAGACGCTGCGGCGTCAAACATCTAAAATAGTGAGCGGCATTGGTTTAGACGCGATTCAAAGCGCCCCATTTCGATGCGTATTTCCTTTAGTTCGAATCGGAGCCGATAACATGACGAGCCGAGTATTTTCTCAGCGACTTTCATTGCACTACATAATTCTGGTTCTTGCCGCCGCCACGGCGACCGTCCAGCCGAGTCCCGCCGGTGGTCAGGACGCGGCCCAAGCGGGCGGCGAAGCAAATAAGCTGCCCGTCAAGCGCGTGGCCCTGTTTAATTCCGGCGTCGGCTATTTCGAGCACCGCGGCAAAGTCAACGGCGACGCCACCGTCGATTTAAAGTTCAACGTCGACGACGTCAACGACCTGCTCAAGAGCATGGTCCTCGAGGATTTCAATGGCGGACAAATCTCGACCGTTACCTATGGCTCGCGCGACCCCATTACGAAGACACTCAGCACCTTTGCAATCGACCTCACGAGTAATCCCACGCTGGGTCAGCTACTCGCCCAAATCCGTGGCGAGCGCGTGGAAATCGATGCACCGACGAAAGTTCAGGGCACGATCGTGGGCGTCGAGAAGAAACAGCAATTCGTAGGCGACGAGAAGGTCATGGTCGAGGTCGAATACTTGAATCTTCTTACAGACGAGGGCCTGCGCCGCATCCCGCTCGACTCGGTGGCGCGCATCAAGCTGTCGAATTCCGACTTGAACTCCGAGCTGCAACAGGCGCTTGCGGTCCTGGCGATGGGCCATGCCACCGACAAGAAAACCGTCACGCTCAAGTTTCTCGGTGACGGAGAGCGCGAAGTCCGCGTCGGGTATATCCAGGAAGCGCCCGTATGGAAGACCAGCTACCGCCTGGTGCTGGACGATGAAGACAAACCATTCCTGCAAGGCTGGGCTATTGTCGAGAATACGACAGAAGACGACTGGAAGGACGTGCGTCTAAGCCTGGTAAGCGGCCGCCCGATTTCATTCGTCATGGACCTGTACTCGCCGCTGTATGCGTCCCGGCCCACGGTTGTGCCGGAGCTGTATGCTTCGCTGCGGCCGCAGGTTTATGAGCAAGATTTGGAACTGAAAGACGAAAGGCTCGCTGAAGCTCGAAGAGCCTTTCGGTCGAGATCGCTGGCCGTTGAACCACCGGCCGCACCTGCAGACGCGTCCGCTGGGCGCCGCGGCGGCGTTGCTGGCGGAGGCGGCTTTGGTGGCGCCGGCGGCGCGGCGATGGCGGCAGGCGCGATTGACACTGATTTTGCTCTGGAAGGTGAAATGCTGGGTAAGAGCGTTGCGGCCGCCGCCCAAGGCGGCGACATTGGAGAGCTGTTCCGCTACGACATCAAGGACGAGGTAACGCTCGCCCGCCAGCGATCGGCCATGCTGCCGATCATCAACGACTCGGTCGAAGGCGAGAAGGTATCAATCTACAACGCCGGCGTACATGCCAAGCACGCGCTCAATGGCGTGCGACTCAAAAACTCGTCGGAATTGCATCTCATGCAAGGCCCTGTCACAGTCTTTGACGGCGGCGCCTATGCCGGCGATGCGCGGATTCCCGATCTGCCGTCCGGCGGCGAGCGGCTGTTGAGTTACGCGCTCGATCTGGAGGTTGAGGTCGCGCCAACGAGCGACGCCCGGCCGCAAAGCCTGGTCAGCGCGCGG
>DATFGJ010000047.1:0-3223 GCA_035249585.1 Lacipirellulaceae bacterium | reverse complement strand
GCACATAAAACGACTGCTCTTGCTCCGCCTCGCCGCGCAGGAGTGCGACAACCATCGAGTAGCGTAATTCGCTGGCCGCCAACTGGCCGTCGCCGTTGCCGTCGCGAGTCAGTAAATGAGCAGCCGCCGCGCTAACCTCGCGCTCCCCAAGCCGGCCGTCGGCATTCTGGTCCAGCTCTTCGAAAACGGCATCGCTCTGGTCGTGAACCATCAAGCGGATCTGGTTCGCCTGGTTAGTGCCAACGCCTGCCGCCAGGTCATGTGCGGAAACAATCAACCGCGCACTGCCAGCCGATAGCACCAGGCGACTCGCCGATGGCGTCGCCACGATGCTGACCTCGGGCACATGGTTTCGCACAGCGAGTTTTGCTTCGCCCCGCTTTGCAGCATCCGGTCCTCCAAAGTCAACGGCAAGCTCCAGGTGCGGCTGCATCGTTACCATGTCGGTCAGCTCGAGCCGCTCCAACCAACCGTCGCCATTCGCGTCGAGCTTCTTGTACGACTCGCCGAGGTCGGAAAAACTCTCGGGCCCAAGGATCTGACGCGGCGCGTACAAATCGCCGAGCATGTATTCCAGCCGGTCCGCGTCGATATCGGGCTCGATGTGAATCGCGGCGTAACGGGCCACTTCATCGCGGACGGCCGCCGCCATTTGCATGGCCGACGCCTCGAGCTGCTCGCGCAACGTGGCCAGCTCTGCTGTGCTGATCACCCGGTCGTCGTTCGCATCGAGCCGCCAAAACGTAACAGCGGCCGACTCTAGTTCGGCGGCGGACAACAAGCCGTCACGGTTAGTATCCAGCAAGCGCCAGACGCGCGAGCTCGCGCTGGGCACCGAAACATACGACCGGCTGCTACGTAGCGCAAAAGCGCTCGCGCTGCGGCCAGCATTGCGGCCGAGCCAGGCCGCGGCTTCGTTCCGTTGGATCTGGCCGTCGCGATTTGAGTCATACTGCTCGATCCACATCTCGAGTTGGCTCGCGCCCGAGGGTTGATTGGGCTGCTGTGTTTTGAGGAACTCTTCATTGGCAGCGAGCTTCTCCCACGTGGCGCGGCCACCTTCCTTCGTCTCGCCGGCTGCCTCCAGCACTTTTGTCACCAGTTCATCGAACGGCGACGTATGCGAACGGCCGTCGAGCGTTATCCGTAAGTCAACAATAACAGGGCCGCCCGGTGTCAGAAGTGCGACGCGCTCCCGACCGGCCTCTTTGGCTGGTTTCTCATCATTAGCTGCTGCCAGTTCGGATTCCGGAGCGTGGTCAGTCGGCGCGTTACTCGTGTCACCCATGTCGACCGATGAGTCGCTCTTGCCCTCCTCCGGCATCTCGACCGTCGGATCACTACTGGCGTTTTCTGGAGCAACGGCCGCCGCGACCTGCTGCGCGGGCGGCGCGATTGGCTTGGACTTCGCCGCAGCGGGAGGAGGGCTGGCTGGGCGATCGCAGCCGGCAGCCGCCACACCGAGGATTCCAATGAGACACAGCGTAAACCGCGACACGCAATTTCTTCCCTGGCCGTCAGACCAATAGATCAGCGATGGGCGTGCCTTCGGCGAGCTTGATCGGCCGATCTCGTGTGATGTTCTCACGTTCCGGTTCCACGCCGAGTGCCTGGCACAACGTGGCCAGCACGTCGCCGATGGCGACCTGGTTTTCTTCTACGGTTGTTCCGTCGGCGCTAGTGCGGCCAAAGGCTTGACCGCCGCGGATGCCGCCGCCGCCGAACACGCAGGTCCAAGCGGCCGGGAAATGATCGCGCCCGGCAGTCGAGTTGATTTGCGGCGTGCGTCCAAACTCGCTGATCCACAGGATTGTCGTGCTTTCGAGCAAGCCGCGTTCTTTCAATTCCGTCATCAACGTTGCCCAGCCAGTGTCCAATTCTTCCGAAAGGCGCCGGACCTGGGTGAAGTTGTCTGCATGCGTGTCCCAGCCAAGACCCTCGCCGAGTCCGACTTCGACAAACGGCACGCCGCGCTCCACGAGCCGCCGGGCCAGCATGCAGCCTTGTCCGAAGAGGCCGGTGCCGTAGCGGCGGCGAACTTCGTCCGGCTCAGACGACAGATCGAACGCAGCCCGCACCTCGGGACGCATCATGTCGGCCGCCTTGCGATAGAGCGCATTATGCGCCTCGAAGGATGCGCTGCTGCGGCCTTCAAGGAATTTCCGCTCCAGCGTGTTCCAAAGCTCCATCCGGCGAACGGCCTGCCTGGCGTCGACGCCCGGCGGCAATTCCAAGTCTTCCAGCTTCAAATCCGCAAGACCGCCGTTGGGCGCATTCGCCGCCGCGGCGAACCCGGTTGCGCCCACGATCGCCGGCGCGTAACTTTGCCCCAAAAATCCCGGGCCGAACGCGGCTGGGCTGATCTGTTGCTGTGGCGCGACGCTGACGTAGTTGGGAAGCAGCGAACCATCGGCCGCAAGCTCCTTGGCCAGGGCGCAGGCAATCGAGGGGTATGCGACATCGCCCATCGGCGGCTTGCCGGTGCGCACCAGGTGTGTTCCACGTGCATGATCGCCCTCTTTCGTGCTCAGCGAGCGCACGATTGCCAGTTGATCCGCATGCTGGGCCAGCTTCGGCAAATGCTCGCTGAAGCGCAACCCGGGCACGCTGGTGGCGATTTCTTTGAACTGGCCGCCGTTCACGTGGCCCGGCTTCATGTCGAACGTGTCCGTCTGGCTCGGCCCGCCGCTCATCCACAACAAGATGCAATGCCGGCGACGGTTTGGATCCTGCGCCACCTCGGCGGCCAGCGCCGGCAGCCAACCGGAGCACGTGGTTCCCAATAGCCCCAGGCCGAGCGAGCGGAGCACGTCGCGGCGATGAAACTCACAACAGTTTTTCACGTTGGCCTCCGTAGGTCAGGCTTTCTAGCCTGACGTTTTTGTTCCCGTAGCGCGTTGCAATGCGTGTTGAGTAATTTTGTCAGGTTGGAAAGCCTGACCTACTTAATGGTTGAACGCAAACTCCGTGCTATTCAGCAAGGCCCAAAGGATGTCGCTCAGTGCGCGTTTGCGCTCGTCGCCGGACTCCGCGGTCTTTAAGGCTTCGGCGCACGCCGTGAGCTCATCCTCGTCCGGCGGCCGCGCGAGCACAGCCAGGAACATCGATTCAATTTGCTCGTGCTCGTCCATAAACGGCGCATCGAGTGCGCCAATGAGACTGCTTTGATCGGATCCGGTAACCGATGCCGCGAGCGGCCCATTCATGAGCATCAGCGCTTGCA
>DATFGJ010000046.1:0-3785 GCA_035249585.1 Lacipirellulaceae bacterium | reverse complement strand
GAGTGGTTCGCGGTGCACTATGGCTACCGGCACTCCGGCGGCCAGGCGTCCCGCGGCTATCGCCGAGCCGTTCGGCGGCGCCATCACAAGGTGTGAGACATAGCCGGACCATCTTGGTCCGGCAGGACCGACGATACCGGGCCAAGATGCCCCGGCTATGTACACCTTTTACGCCGCCCGTTTGAGTTCTTGCGCCTTTCGTGCCACCCGTTTCCGCCGGCCGAGGTGGAACACGAAATCGATGACGCCGGGCACGAGACGCTTGGCCGTCACCAGAAACTTCGCCCATGGCGAAACGACGACCAAACGGCGATCGCGGCGGATGGCTTTCAGGGCAGCGCGGGCCACTTTTTCCGGCGTTGTACAAAAGATCGCGGGGGGAATCTTGGGTTCCGTTTGCGACTCGCCCAGCGGTGCCGAGGCGAATAGGTTCGTGTCGACAAAGCCAGGGCAGAGCGCGGTGACGCCTAGCCCCTCGCGCCCGTATTCCGCACGCAATGAGTCGCTGAAGCCGACCATTGCGAATTTGGCCGTGGTATACGCCGCCAGCTTCGGCATGCCGACCAGCCCGAACATGCTGCACACGTTAAGCACATGCGCTTCCGGGTGAGCCAGAAGCGACGGCAAGAGCTCGCGCGTGAACTGAATGTGCGAAAGCAGGTTCACGCGGATGAGCTTGTCCCAATGCTCGGCCGACATGCGTTCGGTGCGGCCGTAATAGGTGATGCCCGCGTTGTTGACCAGGATATCGACGCCGCCCCAGCGGCTGAGGATTTCAGACACCGTCGCCGAAATCTCGCGCGGCTCGGCAACGTCGCACCGGCGGCCGATCACTTCCACGCCGCTACGCTGCAAATCACCAACGACTTTCGCAAGGCCGACTTCGTTAATATCGGCCAGAAATAGGTGCACGCCCTCGGCGGAAAGCCGCTCCGCGATCGCCCGGCCGATTCCGGAAGCGGCCCCAGTCACCAGTGCCTTTTTACCGCGAAGCTCACGCATCCATGAACTCGATGATGTAAAAAAAGCCGGCGAACCAATCGCCGGCCTTATGCAAAGCTGAGTTTCACTATGCCGCCGCGCGGCGGAGCGGCATGGGCAACGGCTCACCGGGCGGCACGACGCGGGTGAACACGCCGGTTTCCAGGTCGGCCGGCGGAATTGCCCGGCTCAAACGCAGCCGGTCCTCGCCGCGCAACAGGGCGACGCCCCACTTGTCGAGCTGATACTTGCCGCCGTTGTACACGCTGCGGTAGTACTTCTTGTTCGTGTACGCCGGCACTTTGGTGGGAATCACGCGCATGTTGAACGCCAAACGATGATGATCGGTAGTGTTCGGCCCGGATCCGTGAATGCAGCGCTCGGTGAAGATGATGAACTGCCCGGCCTTCACGGGTACGAGCACGCAGTCTTCCTTGCTCTCATTGAAATCGAATTGGTAGGCCGCGTTGTAAAAGCCGGCCTCGCCGCCGAACTTGATCGCGCGAACCCGGTCGTGGGTGCCGCGGGCAAACTGCAAGCAGCCGCGCTCCGGCGTGGCGTCATCGATCGCCACCCATACAGTGAGCTGGAAGATCTCGCCGCGATCCGGCGGGAAGATGCCCGGATCCTGATAATCTTCCACCATGAAGGTGCTCGCCTGGTGCCATTGAATGGCCGGCGACTTCGGCCCCTTGTAAAAATACTGCGAGCGCCACACGAGCAAATCGGGCCCCAGCAGCTGGGCACAGCGCTCGGTGATCGCGGGGTGCTTCATGTAGTTCCACAGCCGCGGTGACTCGAAATGCCTGTCGCGCGGCGTAGCCCAGCCGTAGGTCTTGCTCTTCGCGTTTTCCAGGGCGAGCACTTCGCGCTTGAAATCCATCATGTCGTCGTGGCTGAAGGCATCATACGGCCCCAAAAAACCGTGCGTATAGAACAGCTTGATTTCCTCTTCGCTCATCTGGTACGGCGGCGCCACTTTGGCCTTCGGCTTGAACGACGTCGGCATCTTGAAATAACTGGGCTGGTCGATGTACGCCTGCGTGAACCAGCTCTTGATGAGCATCCAGAACATCTCGTGAGTCCAGTTGTTCACGACCGATTTCAAGTCGCGCGGCAAAATCTTTCGCGGCAGGTGAAGCGCCTTGTAGGCCCACAGAATGCTGGTGCCAACCATCAACAGTAGACGCTGCCACAACGGCCGCACCTTCGGACTCATGTTCATCGCAGTGACTCGCTCGTACTTTGTGTAAGAGGGGAATGGACTCGCGACTTCGGCTAATCCATTAGCCGCTGGCGAAATCCAGCGGCTTGGGCTCTGTTTTGCAGCCAGCCACTCCAACGGCCGACTGTACCGATTGCTAAAAAGTATCGGATGGTAGCGATGGTAACGATGAGGACACAAGGCAGACTTTCCGCTGGCAGCACGTACTTTGTTCGCTCCTGCTAGCGGGCTGTACATAATGTGGGTATGCCCCTTCGTGGCTGATTGCATTGGCAAACGGCGGCCGCGAATGGGCGCGCCAGACGCTTGCGCATCGACAGTTGTTGCCGAAAACGAAACCTCTCGCGGTTTACACCGTAAAGACGTAGATTGAGTTCGATGAACTACGCCCATGTCACCTATCCGCCGGTTTTCAGCACTCCGCTTCGCTGGGCACTTCGAGTGCTGGCATGGCTGGCATTCGGAGTGAGCGCCTACTTGGCCTGGCACGCCGTGAATCAATCCTCGGTGGCGGGCTGTGGCATCGGCGATGACAATTCGTGCAACATCGTGCTGGGCAGCAGCTGGTCAAAGTGGTTCGACGTGCCGGTCGCGGTCGTCGGGCTCGCTTGCTATGCGACGCTGGCCGGTTTGAGCGTGCTTTTGGAATTGCGGAACGCGACGCTCGGCCGCTGGATCAACACCGCATTCGTGATGCTCTCCGTTCTGGCCGCTGCCGCGAGTCTTTGGTTCATCGGTCTGCAGATTTTCGCTATCGGCCACTACTGTATTTTTTGCCTGATAGCCGACATTTGCGGAATTTCACTCGGCGCAATTGCGGTCTGGGCCGCCGCGAGTTGGCTGCATGAGACGCGGTACATCCGCAAACCGCGCGTCGCAGCAGCGGGGCTCATGGCGCTCCGATCAGCCATGCCGGCCGCCGGACGCGGCTCGCCGATGACCAGTTCAAACCCAGCGGCGTTTCCCACACCATCGCTCCCGCTCGCGCTCAGCGGCGCGCTGGCCGCGCTTGCCGTGCTGGTGACCGTTCAGCTCGTGTTTCCCGCGAAAACGCACACGCTGCAAGAGGGCTCGCTCGATGCGCCAATAGCGCTTGTAGGAGCCAACGACGCGAAACGAAACCAAGCCGATCCGACCAGCGACTCACAGCCGCATATTGCCATGCGGATCCCATCCATTGGCGAGGACGATGAGCTCGAAGGCGACGTTCCGCCGGGTAATTCGGCATCTTCTGAACCAACGACACCCAACGAAGAAGAAGACTCCGAGGTCGATCACACTGCAAATGGCAATTCCCAGGCGGCTGCGGAGCCGCCGACGAACGGCTCGAACGGAACATCGCCATCCGCGGCCGAGCCTGAGCGGCTGGTGAAATTTCTGGGCGGCAAGCTGACGCTCGATGTCTACAAGCACCCGCTCATCGGTTCGCCGAACGCGCCGCACGTGATGGTCGAAATGATTTCCTACGACTGTCCGCATTGCCGGAAGATGCACGGCATCATGAAGAAAGGGCTCGCTCGTTACGGAGATGAGCTGGCGATCATCGTCATGCCGATTCCATTCGAAAAGGGCTGCAATA
>DATFGJ010000045.1:0-3307 GCA_035249585.1 Lacipirellulaceae bacterium | reverse complement strand
TCGGTCAGTCCGGACAACACCAAGATTGCCTTGACCGGTTTCGATAACGGCCGCGTGATCGTTTATGACTACACGGCCGGTGATACGATGGGCTCCGGTGCTTCACTTTCCGGCGGCCGCCAATCGGTTGAGAACACCGTGGTAAGCGGATTCACGTCGGGCACGGCCTGGCTCGACAACGATACAGTGTTGGCATTTTCCACGTCGGGAACACTGTTCGAGGTCGACGCCAATTCGATGACCCCCACGCAAGTCGGCAGCGTTACGACGCCGTCAATTGGCAGCAATTTCTCGTCCTTGGCTTACAACCCTGAGGTTTCGCCTTACGTTTACGCGGCCTATAGCGGGTTCAGTACGATGGCCACTCCGAACGAGCAAAGCCTCGTGTACATCTTCGACCCGGCCAACAATTACAGCCTGGTGAACGAGATCGTTTTGAACGAGTCGCTGAGCGACACGCTGCGCGAGATCGGGCTCGATGATGAGGGCAACCTGTTCATCGGTGTCCGCGGTTCGGAAATCGAGTTCATTCCAAATGTCGACGTGAATCCGGCGGCGATCGCTGACAACTCGTCAATCGACTGGTACGACGGTGCAACATTCTCGAACTTCAATGGCCTGGCCGTCGGCCTGGGCGAGAATACTGAAATACCGGGCGATCACAACAACGACGGCAGAGTGGATGCGGCCGATTACGTTGTCTGGCGCAAAAACAACATCGACGGCCAACAAGGCTACGACGATTGGCACACGAACTTTGGCCGAACCGCAGGCAGCGGCAGTGCGCTGGAGGGCGCCGCTGCCGTTCCCGAACCCGCGAGCATGGCATTGGTGCTCTTCGCGCTCATTGGCTTTTGCGGCACATGCCGCCGTGCATGATGCGCGACGTGTTCGATTTTCGACGCACAGTCCCATGGTTTCGCTGGGAAGCCATGGGCTTTTTATTGGGCAGCCGTGAGGAAACTTTCTCAATGAGGAAATAGACGACGAGCCGGCCGAGACGCTATCATAGCTGCACTTGCTGAAACCGGTTCGCTCGATTGGCTGTATCGGGCGCTTGCTTTGTTTGGCGAGGACTTCGCGATGAGATCGAGTCGACTTCGAAGATTTGTCTCAGTAGAGGCCGCGAGCCGAGCAGCCCACGTAGGCGCGTCTCTCCGAGAGTCGCATCCGCGTCTCGGACTGGCGCGGCCACATGCATGTCCGCCTCGGCTCGGCGGACCTACTTCCCCGCGTGGCTTCACGCTTGTTGAACTGTTGGTTGTAATCGCCATCATTGGCATCTTGGTCGCGCTCTTGTTGCCCGCGATTCAAGCGGCCCGCGAGGCGGCCCGCCGCACGCAGTGCACGAATAATCTCAAGCAGCTCGGTCTTGGGCTGCACAACTATTTGACGGCGAAGAGAGATGTTTTGCCGGGCGGCATGTTCCAGGAGTTCCGCTCGCCGGGCGGTTACCAGGGCGAAACCTTCTTCGTGTATTTGCTGCCGTACATCGAAGAACAGGCATTATTCGACAATTGGAGTTTCACCGAGCGTGCCAAAAACTCGGCGCTGCCGAACTCGCCGGCGGGAACGCTGATCCAGAGTCTCGTCTGTCCATCCGACAATCCGGCCGAACGAGTTTGCCATTTTCTCTCGCAAGTCGGTGCGGCCGGTATGTCGTTTCCCGGCTATTATTCCGTCACAAGTTATGCCGGCAATCACGGCACGCGGAATTATTACCCGGCGCCGGAAGCTACGGATGACGGCCTGTTCTACGTCTGGGGCGGACCATGCCCGACGCATCCCAGCTGCCCCGCTGTCTGTTACAACCGCCCCGGAGGAGCACCGTGTGTGCGGCACGAAAAAGGCGTGGCCCTTCGAACGGTGACCGACGGCACGAGCAAAACCTTGCTGCTCGGTGAAAAATACAACGATGACCCGATCTTTAACACGATCAGCTCGAACAGCCGCAGCGGACTCTTGATTCATCAATGGTCGTTATGGGGTTGGACCGGCGGTTTCAAAGGAACCGGCCACGTGACCCGCAGCGGATTTCAGCCGATCAACTATCAGCTTCCCAACTCATGCCGCGGCGCATCAAGCTTCACCTGCCAGGACGATCGGCTCATGAGTTGGGGCAGCGGCCATCCAGGCGGCGCCAACTTCGTCTTGTGCGACGGCTCGAGTCGCTTCATCAACGATTCGATTGCATCGATCGCGCTCTTGGCACTCAGCACTCGGGACAAAGGCGAGACGGTCGCGGAGGAGTAGGCGCGACTGCCCGCTCCTCTGGCCGGCAGGTGCTTTTAAACCCGCGTCGCAAGCGATACGATGACACGCATGCCCGCTCGCAACCCGTTCGTTTATACGCTGCTTTGCCTTTGCCTTGTAATCGCCGGTTGCGGCGAAGGTGCGCCCGAGACCGGTCTGGTTACCGGCGTTGTGCGCGTCAATGGGCGGCCGCACCGCGGGCTGGTCGTCCGCTTCTTGCCTGATCCGGACAAAGGCAATGCACTGGCGATCAACGCAACCGGCACGACAGACGAGCAAGGAAAATACACGCTGGGGCATGTGTATGACGGCGAGGAAGCGCCAGGCGCGCCCGTCGGCTGGCACCGAGTGCTGATTGAAGACGCGAGCCGCCCGCCGGCGCGTCAGGGCCAACAGCCTCCGCCGCCGTTGATTCCGCCGGCCTACAACAGCCCGGCCACCACGCCGTTATCTAAAGAAGTCAAACCCGGCGAGCAGACTATCGACATCGACATTAGCCGATAGGCGATTGGTGCAACTTGCCAGCGGGCGAAGTGTTTGTCGCTGGCGTAAGCGTTTTTATCGTGCTTCAGCAGCGCACTTGAAAATACATAGCCGGACCATCCTGGTCCGGCAGTATAGAGACGGGTGCGAACAGTATTTACCCGGCCAAGATCGCCGGGCTATGTATGCGCTCAATCCACGGCGAGCGTCACCAGCTCTTCGCTCACGGACTCGATTTGCTTCGCCGTGATTTGCGGCAGCTGATCGGCAAAGCCGACGAGCAGGGCGAGGTCCCCGAGGCGGTTGATTTGCCGAGCCACTCCGTGGCCCAAGTAGTGCAGCGCTTCGATCGCATCCGACGTGAAGATTTCGCGCTTCGCGCCGGCCAGTTCCAGCCTGTGGCGGACGTAGCCCTCGGATTCCTGCGGGGTAAAGGCCCGCAGCAGCGCTTTTACCGCCACGCGCTCCTCAAGGCTCGGCAAGCGTGAAATCGACGAAACGAGGCCCATCTGACCCACGAGAATCAACGTCAATAGCGGCCGGCCCGCTGATTCGAAGTTCAACAGGAGAC